>NZ_LIRK01000125.1 GCF_001419765.1 Streptomyces torulosus | reverse complement strand
CACCCCGCCCTCCCCGCCGCCTTCGGACGACGCCCTCGCCTCGCCGCAGCCGCCGCCCCCCGCCGCGTCCGGCATAGCCGCGCTCTCGCTGCCGTACCAGATCGTCGTGGCGCTCGTGCTGGCCGTCGTGGCCGTGGTGGCCTGTGTGCACGTCGGAATGGTGTTTCTGCATGTGGCGCCCTCGAACACGATGACGAAGCAACACGGTCAGGCGGTCGACGACTGGGTGTACCCGGAGTTCGAGCAGAACTGGAAGCTATTCGCGCCGAACCCGTTGCAGCAGAACATCGCCGTGCAGGTCAGGGCGGAGGTCCGCAAGCCGGGCGGTGGTTTCCGTGAGACCGGCTGGTACGACCTCTCCGCGCTGGACGGGGCCGCCATCGACGGCAACCTGATGCCCAGCCACACCGACCAGAACGAGCTGCGTCGGGCCTGGGACTTCTATGTCTCCACGCACGACACCGAGAACCGCGCGACGAGCTCACGCGGCGAGCTGTCCGAGCGCTATCTGCGCCGCATCGTGGTGATGCGCCTCGACCGCGAGCTCGACGGCGAGCGGGCCGGCGGCTCCGATGGGGTCGTCGAGCGGATACAGGTCCGGTCCCGTACCACCAATGTCCCGGCGCCCGAGTGGAGCGAGGAACAGGTGTCCGACAAGCCCGTCATCCGGGAGCTGTCCTGGTGGTCGGTGACCGACCGCGACCGCACGGAGGCGAGCGCCGAATGAGCCCCACGACCCCCGCCGGTCCCATTGGCACCACCGGCTCGGCCACCGGGGCGCGTCCGGCGGGCGGGCCCCTGGCCCGTCTCACCGCTGTCATCGGCTCCGGGATCGCCCGCGTCACCGACAACGCGCTGGGCCCGTACCAGAGCGCGATCGTCCGGATCGGTTTCGCCGGGACCTGGCTGCTGTTCCTGCTGCGCGAGTTCCCGCACCGGCGTGAGCTGTACGGGCCGGACGGGCCGTGGAGCTGGGACCTCGCGCACGAGTTGATCGCGAGCAACGGCGCGTTCACGACCCTGATGTGGTCGGACGGCATGGTGTGGTTCGAGATCGTCTACGCCCTCGCCGTGCTGTCGAGCCTGATGCTGCTGCTCGGGTGGCGCACCCGCACCGCGAGCGTGCTGTTCATGGTGGGTGTGCTGTCGCTGCAGAACCGCAGCGTGTTCATGGGTGACGGCGGCGACAACGTCATCCACCTCATGGCGATCTATCTGGTCTTCCTCCGCTGCGGCCAGGTCTGGTCCCTGGACGCCAGGCGCGAACGGCGCACGCGCGAGCGCCTGGAGCGGGAAGGCCCGGAGGAGGAGGGGTTGGAGCGGGAGGCTGCGGCGCGGGCGGACCGTGTGGGCCCCCTCCTGTGGTGCGCGCTCGGCTTCGTGCTGCTCGTGGCGACGTTCGGCGGTCTGGTCCCCGGTGGGTTCGGGGGTGGCTGGCTGACCATCTTCTGGGGACTGTGGGTGGTGCACGGCGTGTGGTGGGCCGTGCACCGGATCGAGTCGGACATCCGGCCCCGCGTGCTGCTCGACATCGTCGGCAACCTCGCCCACAACGCCGCCCTGGTCGTGATCATGGCCGAGGCGTGTCTGATCTACGCGACCGCCGGCTGGTACAAGATCCAGGGCTCGCGCTGGCAGGACGGCACGGCCGTCTACTACCCGCTGCACCTGGACTACTTCTCGCCGTGGCCCGCGCTCTCCGACCTGATGACGTCGAGCGGCACCATGGTGATGCTGGTGACGTACGGGACGGTCATCGCGCAGGTCGCCTTCCCGTTCACGCTGTTCAACCGGCGCGTCAAGAACGTCCTGCTCGCGGTGATGATGACCGAGCACGCGGCGATCGCGCTCGTCCTCGGGCTGCCGTTCTTCTCGCTCGCGATGATCGCCGCCGACGCCGTGTTCCTGCCGACGTCGTTCCTGAAGCGCCTGGGCGGCTGGGCGGCACGCGCGCGTGACGGTGTGGTGCGTCGGGTGCCGTTCGGGCGCGGCCGCAGCCGGTCCGGTCGGTCCGAGAAGGGGGCGCCACCTCCGGAGAAGGAGACGGCCGAGCAGGCGCACGTAGGCTTCACCGCATGAACGATCCGGTGAGCGCGGTATGAGCGCGTCCCAGGCGGGACCGGCGCACCGGGACGGCGATCCGGTGCGGACCTGGCGCCGTCTCGCCGACACCTCCGTCCTGCTCGACGGCTTCCACGCCCTCAAGCACGCCCTGCGCTTCGGGGCGGAGATCCCGGTGGCGGTCACCGTCGACCGGGCGGCGGCCCTGGCGCTCGCCGACGACCTGGCCCCGGACGTGCGGGAGCCGCTGACCGCGCTGCTCGCCGAGGTGCCGGAGGAGACGTACCGCACGCTCGTGCCGCGCCCGCACCCCACGGCCGTCGCCGCCCTGGCCGTGCGCCCCCCGCGCGCTACCCACCTGGCAGCGCTCGCGCACACCCCACGGACCGCGCCCGTCGTCGTGCTCGACAACCCCCGCAATCTGGGGAACGCCGGGGCCGTGATCCGGCTGGCCGCCGGCTTCGGCGCGACCGGGGTGGTCACCACGGGCACCCTGGACCCCTGGCACCCCACGGTGGTGCGCGGCGGGGCCGGGCTGCACTTCGCAACCGCCGTGGAGCGGCTGGAGGTGGCAGACCTGCCGTCGGGTCCGCTCTTCGCCCTCGACCCCGAAGGGGAGGACATCCGGGCCCTGAAGCTGCCGGACGACGCGCTGCTCGCCTTCGGTTCCGAGCGCAGCGGGCTCTCCGCCGAGCTGCGGGACCGCGCCGACCATCTGGTGTCCCTGCCGATGCGCCCCCAGGTGTCCAGCTACAACCTGGCGACGAGCGTGGCGATGACGCTCTACCACTGGAGCCTGGGCGCGGTCTGAGCACGGGCGCCCTCCGAGTGCGCGTGGACCGTCCGAGCACACGTGGCCCGGCGCTCCCCTGAGGGACGCCGGGCCACAGGTCGAACAGGGGTGCGTTACGCCTCGCGGCGGATCTCGACCATCCGGAAGCGGTTCGCGACGAACGCCGCGTCGCACAGCGCCGCGTTGGCCGCCGGGTTGCCCCCGGAGCCGTGGAAGTCGGAGAACGCCGCGGTCTGGTTCACATAGACCCCGCCCGTGAGGTTCAGCGAGAGCTGCGCGCACTCGTCCAGGCAGACCTCCTCGACGGCGCCCGCGACCTCGTCCGACGTGGTGTACGCCCCGACGGTCATCGCGCCCTTGTCGGCGATGGTCCGCCGCAGCAGTTCGACGCCGTCCGTCGCCGAGTCGACGGCCACGGCGAAGGACACCGGCCCGAAGCACTCGCTCATGTACGCGGCCTCGTCGTCGGGCTTGGCGCCGTCGAGCTTCACGATCACCGGCGTACGGACCACGGCGTCCGGGAACTCCGGGTTGACGATCTCGCGGGAGGCGAGGGCGACCTCGCCGAGGCCGGCGGCGGCTTCCAGGCGGGCCTTCACATCGGGGTTGACGATCGCGCCGAGCAGGGCGTTCGCGCGGGCGTCGTCGCCCAGCAGACCGCCGACGGACCTGGCGAGGTCGGTGACGACCTCGTCGTAGGACTTGGCGCCCTCGTCGGTGGTGATGCCGTCGCGGGGGATCAGCAGGTTCTGCGGGGTGGTGCACATCTGGCCGCTGTACAGGGACAGGGAGAAGGCCAGGTTGGAGAGCATGCCCTTGTAGTTGTCGGTGGACTCCACGAGGACCGTGTTGACGCCGGCCTTCTCCGTGTAGACCTGCGCCTGGCGGGCGTTGACCTCCAGCCAGTCACCGAACGACGTCGAACCCGTGTAGTCGATGATCCGGATCTCGGGGCGCGTGGCGAGGGTCTTGGCGATTCCCTCGCCGGGGCGCTCGGCGGCCAGCGCGACCAGGTTCGGGTCGAAGCCGGTCTCGGCGAGCACCTCGCGGGCCACCTGCACGGTGAGCGCGAGGGGCAGGACCCCGCGCGGGTGGGGCTTCACCAGGACCGCGTTGCCCGTGGCGAGGGAGGCGAACAGGCCCGGGTAGCCGTTCCACGTCGGGAAGGTGTTGCAGCCGATGACCAGCGCGATGCCGCGCGGGACGGCCTTGAACCGCTTGTCCAGCTTGAGCGGGTCGCGCTTGCCCTGGGGCTTGGTCCACTCCGCCCCGTCCGGGGTGCGGACCTGCTCGGCGTATGCGTAGGCGACCGCCTCCAGACCCCGGTCCTGCGCGTGCGGGCCGCCGGCCTGGAACGCCATCATGAACGCCTGGCCGCTGGTGTGCATGACGGCGTGGGCGAACTCATGGGTGCGGTCACTGATCCGCTTGAGGATCTCCAGGCACACCACCGCGCGCGCCTGAGCGCCCGCGTCGCGCCACGCGCGCTGGCCGGCCTTCATGGCGGGCAGCAGCGTGTCGACGTCCGCGTGCGGGTAGGTGACGCCCAGTTCGATGCCGTACGGGGAGGTCTCGCCGCCCACCCAGTCGTCGGTGCCGGGCTGGTCGAGGTCGAGGCGGGTGCCGAGCAGCGCGTCGAAGGCGGCCTTGCCCTCGGCCATGCCCAGGCTGCCGTTCTCGCCGTACGCCTTGGGGTGCTCGGGGTGGGGTGACCAGTACGCGCGGGTGCGGATCGCCTCCAGCGCCTGGTCGAGCGTGGGCCGGTGCTTGGCGATCAGGTCGTGCGCGGACAGTTCGGCGGCCATGCGTGACCAACTCCTCACGTCAGGGACTCTGCGTCGAGACCTGACCTGGGCAGCGACAGGAGGACAGAGTTAGAGTAACCGAACGATCGGTCGGGACAAGGGGGTCCGCCGCATCTGTGGACAACCCCGTGCGGGAGGATCGCGCACATGACAGGACTCGACCTCAGCAGCCCCGTGGCCGTCGTCGGCACCGGCACCATGGGCCAGGGCATCGCCCAGGTCGCGCTGGTCGCCGGCCACCCCGTACGCCTGTACGACGCCATGCCCGGCCGTGCCCAGGAGGCGGCCGAGGCGATCGGCGCCCGGCTCGACCGCCTCGTGGCGAAGGACCGCCTGACCGCCGGTGACCGGGACGCCGCCCGCGCCCGGCTGCACCCCGCGCGGGACCTCGCCGCCCTCGCGGACTGCGCCCTCGTCGTCGAGGCCGTCCTTGAGCGCCTCGATGTGAAGCAGGAGCTGTTCCGGGCGCTGGAGGGCATCGTCGACGACGACTGCCTGCTCGCCACCAACACCTCCTCCCTGTCCGTCACGGCCATCGGCGGCGCCCTGCGCAACCCCGGACGCTTCGTCGGCCTGCACTTCTTCAACCCGGCGCCGCTGCTGCCGCTGGTGGAGGTCGTCTCCGGGTTCGCCACGGACGTCACGTCCGCCACGCGCGCGTACGAGACGGCCCGCGCCTGGGGCAAGACGCCGGTCGCCTGTGCCGACACACCCGGCTTCATCGTCAACCGCATCGCACGGCCGTTCTACGCCGAGGCCTTCGCGGTGTACGAGTCGCAGGCCGCCGACCCCGCGACCATCGACGCGGTGCTGCGGGAATGCGGCGGCTTCCGGATGGGCGCCTTCGAACTGACCGACCTCATCGGGCAGGACGTCAACGAGTCCGTCACCCACTCCGTGTGGCAGGCGTTCTTCCAGGACGTCCGGTTCACGCCCTCGCTGGCCCAGCGGCGGCTCGTCGAGTCCGGCCGGCTCGGCCGCAAGACGGGTCACGGCTGGTACGACCACGCGGACGGCGCCGAGCGCCCCGAGCCGCACACCGCCGAACCCGCCCGGGCGCCCGCGTACGTCGTCGTCGAGGGCGACCTGGGGCCCGCCTCCGAGCTGCTCGCGCTGATCCGGGAGGCCGGCATCGGGGTGCGCGAGGAGGACGAGGACCACGGCACGCGGCTGGTCCTGCCGAACGGCGGTCAGCTGGCGCTCGCGGACGGGCAGACCTCCGTGGAGTTCCGCGACGTCGTCTACTTCGACCTGGCGCTCGACTACCGGCGGGCCACCCGGATCGCCCTGTCGGCGTCCCAGGACACCTCGTCGCAGACGCTCGCCGAGGCCATCGGGCTCTTCCAGGCGCTCGGCAAGGACGTCAGTGTCATCGGGGACGCCCCCGGCATGATCGTCGCCCGCACGGTGGCCCGGATCGTCGACCTCGCGCACGACGCCGTGGCCAAGGGAGTGGCGACGGAGGAGGACATCGACACCGCGATGCGGCTTGGGGTCAACTACCCGCTCGGCCCCTTCGAATGGGGCCGCAAGCTGGGCCGGAACTGGGCGTACGCCCTCCTCGACGACCTGCATCTGCGCGACCCCTCCGGGCGCTATGCGCCGTCCCTCGCGCTGTACCGCCACGCCTACGCCTCCGACAAGCGGGAGGGGACCTCCTCATGACCACCGCCAAGCGCGACACGTACACCCCGGAGACGCTCCTCTCCGTCGCCGTGCAGGTCTTCAACGAGCGTGGCTACGACGGCACGTCCATGGAGCATCTCTCCCGGGCGGCCGGGATCTCCAAGTCGTCGATATACCACCACGTCAGCGGCAAGGAGGAGCTGTTGCGGCGGGCCGTGAGCCGGGCGCTGGACCAGCTGTTCGGGATCCTCGACGAGGAACCCGCGCGCGTGGGGCGTGCCGTTCAGCGGCTGGAGCACGTGGTCCGGCGCATGGTCGAGGTCCTGATCGCCGATCTGCCGTACGTGACCCTGCTGCTGCGGGTGCGCGGCAACACCGACACCGAGCGCTGGGCGCTGGAGCGGCGCCGCGACTTCGACCACCGGGTCGCCGAGCTGCTGAAGGCCGCGGCTGCCGACGGGGACGTGCGCGGGGACGTGGAGATGCGGCTGGCGACCCGGCTGGTCTTCGGGATGATCAACTCGATCGTGGAGTGGTACCGGCCGGACGGGCGCGGGATGGGCGAGCGCGAGGTGTCCGAGGCTGTGGCGCATCTGGTCTTCTCGGGGCTGCGCGCCCAGCACTGACGCTCACACCGTCCGATTTCCACCGCCGGGTATCGGTCAGTCGTTCCGGTTCCCGACGGTCGCGCCGGTCACCCCTCCGGCTCGACGTGCTCCTCCTCGAAGACCAGCAGCGTGCGGGTGCTCAGGACCTCCGGGATGCCCTGGATCTTGGTGAGGACGACCTCGCGCAGGGCTCTGTTGTCCGCCGTGTGCACCAGGAGCAGGACATCGAAGTCGCCGCCCACCAGGGCGATGTGGGCGGCGCCGGGGAGTTGGCGCAGTTGTTCGCGGACGGTGCGCCAGGAGTTCTGCACGATCTTCAGCGTGATGTAGGCGGACGTGCCCTTTCCGGCGCGTTCGTGGTTCACGCGCGCCCCGAAACCGCGGATCACGCCGTCCTCGATGAGGCGGTTGATACGGGCGTAGGCGTTGGCCCGGGACACATGGACGCGCTCGGCGACGGACCGTATCGACACGCGGCCGTCGGCCTGGAGCATGCGCAGGATGTCCTGATCTATGGCGTCCAGCGGTCTGGGGGGCGGCAGGGCCGGGCCGTGCTCCGGCGGCTCGGCCATTTGTTCAGGTGCCATGTGCCCCCGCCTCTCTGCCATGGACGTGTTGCGTTCATTTGAGGCTGTGCGGAACCGTTTGTCCACAGCCTCGGGGTGCCTGTAGCCAAAATGCGTCATCGACCGAACAATCGGTAGGTGAGACGTGTCACAACCGTGCCTCGTCCCAGAGCCACTCCCACGAGGAGGTGCCGTATGACGGTCATGGAGCAGCGGGGTGCGTACCATCCGACACCGCCCCCCGCCTGGCAGCCCCGCACCGACCCCGCGCCCCTGCTGCCCGACGAGCGTCCGTACCGCGTGCTCGGTACCGACTCGGCGGCTGACGCCGACCCCGCGCTGCTGCGCCGCCTCTACGCGGAGCTGGTGCGGGGCCGGCGGTACAACACGCAGGCCACAGCCCTGACCAAGCAGGGCAGGCTCGCGGTGTACCCGTCCAGCACCGGCCAGGAGGCCTGCGAGGTCGCCGCCGCGCTCGTCCTCGAGGAGCGCGACTGGCTCTTCCCGAGCTATCGCGACACGCTCGCCGCCGTCGCCCGCGGCCTCGACCCCGTGCAGGCGCTCACGCTGCTGCGCGGTGACTGGCACACCGGCTACGACCCGCACGAGCACCGCGTCGCGCCCCTGTGCACCCCGCTCGCCACCCAGCTCCCGCACGCCGTGGGCCTCGCGCACGCCGCCCGCCTCAAGGGCGACGACGTGGTCGCGCTCGCCCTGGTCGGCGACGGCGGCACCAGCGAGGGCGACTTCCACGAGGCGCTCAACTTCGCCGCCGTCTGGCAGGCCCCGGTCGTCTTCTTCGTCCAGAACAACGGCTTCGCGATCTCCGTGCCGCTGGAGAAGCAGACCGCCGCCCCGTCCCTCGCCCACAAGGCCGTCGGCTACGGCATGCCGGGCCGCCTGGTCGACGGCAACGACGCGGCCGCCGTGCACCAGGTGCTCGCCGAGGCCGTGGCCCACGCCCGCGCGGGCGGCGGCCCCACCCTGGTCGAGGCGGTGACCTACCGCATCGACGCCCACACCAACGCCGACGACGCGACCCGCTACCGCGGTGACGCCGAGGTGGAGACCTGGCGCGCGCACGACCCGATCACGCTCCTGGAGCGCGAGCTGACCGAGCGCGACCTCATCGACGAGGCCGGCATCCAGGCCGCCCGCGACGCCGCCGAGACGATGGCCGCCGATCTGCGCGAGCGCATGAACCAGGACCCCGTGCTCGACCCCATGGACCTCTTCGCCCATGTGTACGCCGAGCCCACCCCCCAACTGCGCGAGCAGGAGGCCCTGCTGGGGGCCGAGCTGGCGGCGGAAGAAGAAGGGGCGCACTGATGACCACCGTCGCTCTCAAGCCCGCCACCATGGCGCAGGCGCTCACCCGGGCCCTCCGGGACGCCATGACCGCCGACCCGACGGTGCACGTCATGGGCGAGGATGTCGGCACCCTCGGCGGGGTCTTCCGGGTCACCGACGGACTCGCGAAGGAGTTCGGCGAGGACCGGGTCACCGACACCCCGCTCGCCGAGGCGGGCATCCTCGGCACGGCCGTCGGCATGGCGATGTACGGGCTCCGGCCGGTCGTCGAGATGCAGTTCGACGCGTTCGCCTACCCGGCGTTCGAGCAGCTCATCAGCCATGTCGCCCGCATGCGTAACCGCACCCGCGGCGCCATGCCGCTGCCGATCACCATCCGGGTCCCCTACGGCGGCGGCATCGGCGGCGTCGAGCACCACAGCGACTCCTCCGAGGCGTACTACATCGCGACTCCTGGTCTCCATGTCGTCACCCCCGCCACCGTCGCCGACGCCTACGGGCTGCTGCGCGCCGCCATCGCCTCCGACGACCCCGTCGTCTTCCTGGAGCCCAAGCGCCTGTACTGGTCGAAGGACTCCTGGAACCCCGAGGAACCGCAGGCCGTCGAGCCGATCGGCCGTGCGGTCGTGCGCCGCGCGGGCCGCAGCGCCACGCTCATCACCTACGGCCCGTCCTTGCCCGTCTGCATGGAGGCCGCCGAGGCGGCCACGGCCGAGGGCTGGGACCTCGAAGTCGTCGACCTGCGCTCGCTGGTGCCCTTCGACGACGAGACGGTCGCCGCGTCCGTACGGCGCACCGGGCGGGCCGTCGTCGTCCACGAGTCCGGCGGCTTCGGCGGGCCGGGCGGCGAGATCGCGGCCCGGGTCACCGAGCGCTGCTTCCACCACCTGGAGGCGCCCGTACTGCGCGTTGCCGGGTTCGACATCCCGTATCCGCCGCCGATGCTGGAGCGGCACCACCTGCCCGGCGTCGACCGGATCCTCGACGCGGTCGGGCGTCTGCAGTGGGAGGCGGAGAACTGATGGCACAGGTCCTGGAGTTCAAGCTGCCCGACCTCGGTGAGGGGCTCACCGAGGCGGAGATCGTCCGCTGGCTGGTCCAGGTCGGCGACGTCGTCGCCATCGACCAGCCCGTCGTCGAGGTCGAGACGGCCAAGGCGATGGTCGAGGTGCCGTGCCCCTACGGCGGTGTCGTCACCGCCCGCTTCGGCGAGGAGGGCACGGAACTGCCCGTCGGGGCGCCGCTGTTGACGGTGGCGGTGGGAGCACCCGTCGTCGGCGGGTCCACGGGGTCCTCGGGCGCCTCGGGTGCCGTGCAGGGGGCGGACTCCGCGGGGAAGGCCGAGGGCTCTGGGAACGTGCTGGTGGGATACGGCACTTCGGAGGCGCCGAAGCGCCGTAGGAGGGTACGGCCGACGACTCCAGTGAGTCCGGTGGCTTCGACGACTCCGGTTGCTCCGACGGCATCGACCCCTGCGACGGCTTCGACGGCTTCGGCGGGGGCCGTCGGCGGCGCGGTGAACGGTGCGGTGACCGCCGTGGTCGCCGAAGGGGTGCTCGCCGACGCCACTCAGCCCGCTTCTGACCTGGTGCGTGGCGACGGTCCCGTGCCCGTGATCTCCCCCCTCGTCCGCCGTCTCGCCCGTGAGAACGGGCTGGACCTGCGGAAACTGCACGGCTCGGGCCCCGACGGACTGATTCTGCGGGCCGATGTGGAGCAGGCCCTGCGGGCCGGAACCGCCGGTGCCACGACGTCACCGGCCGCCCCCACGGCCGTCGCACAACCTGCCCCGGTGTCCGCCGGGGTGCCCGTCGCGGTGCCCGCACGGGCCGAGAGTGCCGCCGGCACCCGTGTCCCGCTGCGGGGTGTGCGCGGTGCCGTCGCCGACAAGCTGTCCCGGAGCCGGCGCGAGATCCCGGACGCCACCTGCTGGGTGGACGCCGACGCGACGGAACTGATGAACGCCCGCGCGGCCATGAACGCGACCGGCGGCCCGAAGATCTCCCTCCTCGCGCTGCTCGCCCGGATCTGCACCGCCGCGCTGGCCCGTTTCCCGGAGCTCAACTCGACGGTCGACCTGGAGGCCCGCGAGATCGTGCGCCTCGACCAGGTGCACCTCGGGTTCGCCGCGCAGACCGAACGAGGGCTCGTCGTGCCCGTGGTGCGGGACGCCCACGCGAGGGACGCGGAGTCGCTCAGCGCGGAGTTCGCCCGGCTCACCGAGGCCGCGCGGACCGGCACGCTCACCCCCGCCCAGCTCACCGGCGGCACCTTCACGCTGAACAACTACGGCGTGTTCGGCGTCGACGGCTCCACGCCGATCATCAACCACCCCGAGGCGGCCATGCTCGGCGTCGGCCGTATCGTCCCGAAGCCATGGGTCCACCAGGGCGAGCTGGCGGTGCGGCAGGTGGTGCAGCTCTCGCTCACCTTCGACCACCGGGTGTGCGACGGCGGCACGGCGGGCGGCTTCCTGCGCCACGTCGCGGACTGCGTCGAACAGCCGGCGGTGCTGCTGCGCACGCTCTGACCTCGTACGTCGCCCGGTCGAAGGCCGCCGACCCCGCCTCCGGCGTCGGCGGCCTTCGCCTCGTCCCACGGGTCTCCCGGTGCCGACTTTCGCGAGCGGCCATGATCGCCCGGCGTCCCCAGGCATCACCTGGCCTCCCTCGGCCTCACTGCACGTCCCCCGGCATCACCTGGCGTCCCCCGGCGTCCCCGCGTTCCCTGTGATCGCCGGGGCACGCATACTCGGGGGATGACCGCGTACGAGCCGCTGGACGGTCCCGGTACCGAGGCGTACGACGCCGTCGTGCTCGCCGGGGGTGCCGCCCGGCGGCTCGGCGGCGCGGACAAGCCCGGGGTGCGCGTCGGCGGACGTGCCCTGCTCGACCGGGTGCTGGCCGCCTGCGCGGGGGCCCGGACGACCGTCGTCGTCGCCGACCCCCGACCCACCGCCCGTCCCGTGCTGTGGGCCCGCGAGGAACCCCCTGGTGGCGGCCCCCTCGCCGCGCTGGACGCCGGGCTCCGCCGCACCACCGCCCCGTACGTCGTCGTCCTCTCCGCCGACCTGCCCTTCCTCGCCGAGGAGACGGTACGGCGGCTGCTCGACACCCTTCGCGGCAGCGCCGTGGCGCCGCAGGGGGCGGCTCCGGACGTCATCGAGGGCACCGATGGCACCGATGGCGCGGCCCCGCCCACCGGAGCCCTCGATGGCTCCCCGCGCGCCCCCGCTCAGGCCCCCGCCGACGGCGTCCTCGTCACCGACTCTGGCGGCCGCGATCAGCCCCTCGTGGCCGCGTACCGGGCCGACGCACTGCGCCGGGAGCTGGCGCGGCTCGGTGCCGAGCACGGGGGGACGGCCGGGCTGCCCCTGCGGCGGCTGGTCGGGGCGCTCCGCCTCACCCGTATCACCGACCCCGTCGCGTCGTTCGACTGCGACACCTGGGACGACATCGCCGCCGCCCGCGCACGGATCAGGGAGCATGGCCACGTGTTGGATGAATGGATTTCCGCAGTCAAGGACGAGCTGGGCATCGACCTCGACGTCGACACCCGAGAGCTGCTCGACCTCGCCCGTGACGCCGCCCACAACGTGGCCAGGCCCGCGGCCCCGCTGACCACCTTCCTCGTCGGCTACGCGGCCGCGAAGGCCGGGGGAGGCCCGGAAGCGGTCGCCGAGGCCGCTCGCAAGGCCACGGCCCTGGCTCTCGGCTGGGCCGACGAGACCGGCGCCGACGGGTCCGACGCCAAGCCTGGCTCCTCGGACGTCAAGCCCGGCTCGGACACCCCGTCCGGTGCCCCCGACTCCGCCCCGGACGCCGGATGACCGCCCAGGGCGCCGAGGAACTCGACGTCGACGTGGAGGAGGCGCTGGCCGTGGCCAACGACAGGCCCGTCCGAGGGCCGCGCGCACCCCGCCCCGCTGACGGCACCCCGGCCGACGGCCCTCCCGCCGCCCACCGGGCGAAGAAGGACGCCCACCACCGGGCCACCCCCTGGCCCGAGGCCCGCGCCGTCGCCGGGCGCGCCGCCCGCTCCTGCGGACGCCGCTCCCCGCTCTCCGTCACCGTCGAGGACGCCCTCGGTCTGGTGCTGGCCGCCCCTCTCACCGCCCTCACCGACCTGCCCTCCTTCGACACGTCCGCGATGGACGGCTGGGCGGTCGCAGGGCCCGGCCCCTGGGCCGTCCGGGAGGACGGTGTGCTGGCCGGCCACGCCGAGCCCGAGCGGCTCACCGACGGCGAGGCGGTCCGGATCGCCACCGGCGCACGCGTCCCGCTCGACACCACCGCCGTCCTGCGCAGTGAACACGGCCGCACCGACGAGCAGGGTCGGCTGCACGCCACCCAGGACATGGCGCACGGTCAGGACATCCGCCCCCGAGGCCAGGAGTGCCGCAGCGGCGACCAATTGCTGCCGCTCGGCACACTGCTCACCCCCGCCGCCCTGGGCCTCGCCGCGGCCGCCGGGTACGACACCCTGACCGTGCTGCCGCGCCCCCGTGTCGAACTGCTGGTCCTGGGCGACGAATTGCTCACCGAGGGGCTTCCGCGCGAGGGCCTGATCCGCGACGCGCTCGGCCCGATGCTGCCGTCCTGGCTCCGGGCGCTCGGTGCCGAGGTCACCGCCGTACGCCGACTCGGCGATGCCGCCGACACCCTGTACGAGGCCGTACGGTCCTCCTCCGCCGACCTGATCGTCACCACGGGCGGTACCGCCGCCGGACCCGTCGACCACGTGCACCCCACGCTGCGCCGCATCGGTGCCGAACTCCTCGTCGACGGTGTCAAGGTGCGCCCTGGCCACCCCATGCTGCTGGCCCGCACCAAGGAGAACCAGCATCTCGTGGGCCTGCCGGGCAATCCCCTGGCCGCTGTCTCAGGGCTGTTCACCCTCGCCGAGCCCCTTCTGCGGACCCTGGCCGGACGGGCTGCGCCCGAGCGGTACGGGATGCCGCTGAGGGAGGTGGTGCACGGGCACCCGTACGACACCCGGCTCATCCCGGTCGCCCTGCGCGGTGACGACGCCGTACCGCTGCACTACAACGGTCCCGCTATGCTCCGCGGCATCGCCACCGCCGATGCCCTTGCCGTCGTCCCACCCGGCGGTGCCCGTCCCGGTCAGGAGTTGGAGCTGCTCGACCTGCCCTGGGCGACCGCGGGAATTCAGGTGTGTTTCACGTGAAACATCCTGGGCCCCAACCGACTTGCGGGCGTGGGGGTTTCACGTGAAACAAAGGACACATGAAGGCGTAGTGAAGCCAGGGGATGTACGGGGAAGCGGGGAGTGTTTCACGTGAAACTGCCGGGTTATGACGTGATCGCCCGCACGGCGGACGAGCGTCATGTGACGCATCCGGTGAAGCTGCCGAAGAGGGAGGTCGAGCGCCCCAGCCACCAGGTCAGCAAGCGGTTGGCGATGGCGTTGCTCGTCCTGGTCGCGACGGCGTTCATCGTCTACGCCGATCACGAGGGTTACAACGACAACTCGGACGGCCGCGTCGACCTGCTGGACGCGTTCTACTACGCCACCGTCACCCTCTCGACCACCGGATACGGCGACATCACCCCGGTCAGTGACGCCGCCCGGCTCACCAACATCTTCGTGATCACACCGTTGCGCGTGCTGTTCCTGATCATCCTGGTCGGCACCACGCTGGAGGTCCTCACGGAGCGCACGCGCGAGGAATGGCGACTGAACCGCTGGAGGGCGGCCTTGAGGGAGCACACCGTTGTCGTCGGCTTCGGGACCAAGGGGCGGTCGGCGATCCAGACCGTCTGCGCGACGGGACTGAAGAAGGAGCAGGTCATCGTTGTCGACCCCAGCTCCAAGGTGATCGAGGCGGCGACGGCCGACGGATACGCGGGCATCGTGGGGGACGCGACCCGGAGCGATGTGCTGCTGCGGGCCGAGGCGCAGAAGGCGCGGCAGATCATCATCTCCACCGCCCGGGACGACACCGCCGTGCTGGTCACGCTGACCGCGCGCCAGATGAACCGTGGCGCGAAGATCGTGGCCGCCGTTCGGGAGGAGGAGAACGCACCGCTGCTGAAGCAGTCCGGGGCCGATGTCGTCATCACCAGTGCCAGCGCGGCCGGACGGCTCCTCGGTCTCTCGGTGCTCAGTCCCGCCGCCGGCATGGTCATGGAGGACCTCATCCAGCAGGGCAGCGGCCTCGACATCGTCGAACGGCCCGTCATAAAGGCCGAGGTGGGGCGGAAGGTACGGGAGACGGAGGACCTGGTCGTGAGTGTGCTGCGCGGCCACCGGGTGCTCGGCTACGACGACCCGTCCATCGGCGAACTCCAGCTGACGGACCGCCTCATCACGATCATCCGTGCCACACCGAGCACCAAGATCACCCCCGAGACCAAGCACCTGCCGTAGCCACACCACGAGGGCGCCCCCGGGGATGTGCTTCCCGGGGGCGCCCTCGTGGTG
>NZ_LIRK01000124.1 GCF_001419765.1 Streptomyces torulosus | reverse complement strand
GTGGTGGTGGGGGAGAGGCGGCCTTGCCGGGCGGCGCGGCGTTTTTGTGTCAGCCAGTCGCCCAGGGCGAAGCCGCTGTGGTGGGTGTCTTTGCTGCAGGCGAGGTGGCCGTTCAGGGTGGCGTAGGCGCGGGCGTGGGCGAGCCCGGGGCTTGCGGGGTAGATGCGGCTGGTCCGGCGCCGGCCGGTGGGGGTGATGCTCAGGTCGGTCAGGAGTTGTTGCTGTTGGGGGCGTAGGTGTGTCCAGGCGGTGTGTTGTGCTCTGATCCAGCTCCTTACATCGGCCGGTGTGCCGCCGGGCCAGGCCTGGGTGGTGTGGGCGCGGGTGTAGGCGCGTTGCCAGGCCAGGTCCCAGGGCGGGTTCCACCACGGATCGATCGCGGTGAGGGCCTGGTGGCGGGCGGCGGGGGTGGCATCGCGCCGGGCTTGCTGGCGTTGGTCGTTGAGCCAGCGGCCGATGGGAAAGCCGTCGTGGACGGTGGAGGAGGCCGCGGCCAGGGTGTGGTGGGCGGCGGCGTAGGCGCGGGCATGCGCGAGCGCGGCCTCGGCGTACGGGTTGAGGGGACGGGTGCGGGCCCTCTCGCGGGTGAGGCCGATGCCGGCCAGGAGGCGCTGCTGGTCGGGGTGGAGGTGGTCGTAGTGGGCGCGCTGCTGGCGGAGCCAGGCACGCTGGGTGGAGGCGAAGCTGCGGAAGTCGTGGTCGGCGTCGAGCCGGTGGCCGGCTCGGACTTGGTCGTGGATGTGCTGCCAGGCGCGTTGCCACGCCAGGCTCCAGGGCGGGCACCACCAGGGATCGATCCTGTCCAACGCCTTCGCCGCGGCAGAGGGAGGTGAACCCCGGTCGGCGTCGGTACGGGCGTGCTGGCGTTGCCGGCGCAGCCACCGTCCGAGCTGGAATCCGTCGTGGACGGTGCTGATCGGGGCGGCGAGGGTTCGGTGCGTCGCGCGGTAGGAGCGCGCGTATCCGATACCGACGGCGAAGTCCGCCTCACGCTCGGCGGGCCGGTCGGCAGCGCTGCGAGCAGTCTCCCCTGTCAGTCCGATACGTGCGAGCAGGTCATGCTGGCCGGGCTGGAGGGTGTCGTACTGGGCGCACTGGGTGGTCAACCACGTGCCGAGCGCGCTGCTGGTACCGGGGAACTTGGCCGCGGCGTCCAGGACATGACCCTCTTGGACATGGGTGTGTGCCTGGTGCCAGGAGCGTTGCCATTCCAGCGTCCAGGGCGGGCTCCACCAGGGATCGATCGCCGACAGCGCAAGCGCCCGGGACGAGGGGGCGCCGTGGCGATGCTGGTAGGCGCGGTCCTTGCAGCGCTGATTGGCCAGCCACTGCCCCAGCTTCAGTCCGTCCTGGACGGTGTCGGTGGTCGCGTTCACCAGCGTCCCGTGGGCGTCGGCGAAGGCGCGGGCGCAGGCGAGGGCGCGCTGGAAGTGGGTGGCCATGTGCTTGCGGCGAGGCCGGGCCGCCTGTACCGCCTCGGGGGTGAGGCCGATGTCCGCCAGGAGGCGCTGTTGTGCTGGGTGCAGGGTGTCATAGCCGGTGCACTGATTGTAGAGCCATTCGCCCAGGCCGAAGCTGGTGGTGGGGAAGCCGCGGTCGGGGCGCAGGGCTCCGCGGGCGCGGGTGTGGTCGCGGGCTTGGTAGTAGAAGCGCTGCCACATCACCCTCCACGGCGGCCGCCACCACGGATCCAGTGCGTCGAGTTCCGCGACATGTTCGGGCGGCATCGCCGGGAACTTCCGATGGTTCTTCAGCCAGCGGCCCAGGGCAAAGCCGTCGAACTGGCTGTGGATCGGGGCGGCGAGGTGGCCGTGGACGGCGGCGTAGGCGCGGGCGTGTGCCAGACCCGTGGTGAACGCCTGATCCGAGGTGTGCCGGAGCCCCAGGTGGAGCCGTCTACCGCCTGCTGTCTTCTCCGGCTGTTGTGCGGCGTCGCGGTGGGCGGTGAGTTCGCGGGCGATAGGGCGGGGCCGGTGCGCCATGTGCAGCGTCCACAGCCGGTCGGTGACGGCTGCGTCCGCGTCGGCCCGTACGCAGTGCTGTGCCCAGAGCAGCAAAGGACCGGCCGAGGTCGAGGCGATCCGCTCAACAAGCCACGGCCGCCCCGTGACCCGCGCCAGTTCGCCGACCAGACCAGGCACGTGAGCGAGTGTGTGGGGCAGATGTCCGCCGGTGTCGGCGAGCAGCCGCTGCCTGGTGCGTTCGTCGGTGAGGACCGAGGTGAGGGCGACGGTCTCGGGGTAAGTGACCGTGTCCCTGGCCAGCAGCCCCCACCAGCCGGGATCGGCCCCCTGCGGCGTGAGTTGGCGTACCCGGCGCGCCCACTGCTCTTCTTCGGGCCACTGCTGCGCCCACCAGGAGACGACCACCGCATGCGCGACCTCGAACGCGCGGGCGGTGTCCGGCCGATGGCGCAGCAGGTTCAGATGCCGCCGGTGCGCCGGAACCATCTCCGGCAGCTCCGCCAGGTCGACCTGCTCGGTATCGGCCGGCGCGCCGTCGATCCAGTGGGTGCCGAGCATCCAGCGCCGGTGGCGCGGGCAGATCCGGGTGTGCGGCTGCAGATAGAGCCGGGCGGGCTTGGTCCGTCCGGTGCGTGCGGCCGTGCACAGCCGGCAGCCTTCCCCCGCGGTCGGCACCACGGCCCCGAAGCGGAACCGCCCGGCTGCACCCGCCTCGTCCGGGGAGAGGGGTTCCTGGGCGGTCCAGGCGGGCAGGGCCCGTTGCAGGATGTCCTCGGGCACGCGGCAGAACGCGGAGATGCGGGCGCGGGCTTCGGCGTTGAGATAGACCTCGCCGTCCGTGCGGTAGCCCTTGAACAGGCCCCCGCCGACCTGGAGCAGTGCCGGGATGAGGTCTCTGACGCCGAGCCGGTAGCGGTCGGCCAGCCGGTCCAGGTACGACAGGTTCGTCTCGCCCTGCAGCGGCGCGAGCCGCACCGGCCCCGGTCGTGCCGTTGCTGTCTGCGGCGGCTGCGGCTGTGGTGGAGGAAAGTCGTGCATGAGGGGGCAGAGGTCGTTCCTGGAGGGTTCGGATGTGCTGGCATCCGGGCAGTGGCCAGACGTGGGAGCGGGACGGACGGTTGAGGCAGACGCCGCCGGTCAGGGCTGGCGTTGCGAGGGCATACGGCGGCGGTGCGGTGCTCGGGCCCGTTGTTCGGCGGCGGTGTCGAGCTCGATCTGTTCGAGCAGTTTCTTGGTGATCTTCTCGGTGCCGTCCAGCAGGGACACGAGGGCGGCTTCGCGGATGAGGTGGGAGAGGCTGCCCATGCGGCCGCCGGTCCGGGCGTGCAGGTAGGCGGCGTGCGTGACCAGCGTGCCGGGCCGGTGGTGGCGCAGCCGCAGGGCGCTGTCCATGCCGTGCACCAGGTCGTGCCAGAGCTGCTTGTCGGCGCCGCTGCCGTAGCGCAGCGGCTGGTTGCGCACGATTTTGAAGCGGCCGGCGAGCTGGGAGCCGCGCACGCCGGTCAGCAGGGGTGAGGCTTCGACGTCGATGCCGGAGTAGACGAAGGTGGCCGGGATCCGCTCGCCGAGGTACTTCAGCTGGTCGGAGGTCTCGGCGCCGGCCCGGCTGCGGGTGTCCATCAGATGCACATCGTCGACCAGGACCAGCTGGGTGCCCAGCTCGCACAGCAGCTCGCACACGGCGTTGGTGATCTGGATCTGGTTCATCCGCTCCAGCATCGGCAGGCCGAGGAAGCGGGCGAACTCGCTGATGAGCATCTTCGGGGTGGAGGACGGCGGCACGGTGATGAACAGGACCGGCAGACGCCCGTCCTGGTTGGGGTGGCGGCGCCGGTCGGCGAGTTCGACGGTGCGCCCGAGCTGCTGCATGGCGGTGGTCTTCCCGGTGGTGGCTGGCCCGGAGATGATCAGTCCGCGTCTGGCTCCGCCCTGCTGGCCCCGGTTGAGCAGCAGCAGGCGGCGTACCGCGGTGGAGATGGTGTCCATGGCGGGGGTCTTCAGCACCACGAACCGTGCGTGGTAATCCTCCCGCTGCTCCAGCGTCCATTCCTGGTCGCCAACGTCCAGCGCCGGCGTGGGGGGTGTGTCGACGAACTGCTGCCATCCGTCCCACGTGGTCAGCGGACTGAACGTGCTCGTGGTGGCGGGCCGGACTGGTGTCACCATGCCTGAGCCTCCTGGTACGGGTCGTAGATGCGCATGCCGCCCGCCCCGGCGGCGTCCGGCGTCTGCTCGACGGCCTGGTCGCGGGCGGTTTCGGCCGTCGGCCCGGATGCTTCGGCCTCATCCGCGTGGCCTGCCGCGGTGTCCTGGCCGTCGGCGAGGGCGGAGAGAAGGTAGTCCTCGTCGTCCGGGTTGTCCTCGATGTCATCCAGGCTGTCCTCGGCGTCCCAGCCGTCGGCACCTGGAAGCGGGACGGTGAAGGAACCGGGCAGCCCGAACGAGGCCCCCGGCGCGAGAGGCGCAGGCCACTGCTGCGGGGTGGCGGCGGGGGAGGGATCGGTCATCTGCGCGGCCGCCTGGGCCTGGGCGGCTACCGTCCGCTCTCGCCTGCTGCCCAGTCCCTGGCCGGCACGGCGCAGCAGCGCATCGAGTGCCTGGGCGATCGCCGCCTCGTGCTCTTCACGGCCATGCCGGCGCTCCACGGTGCGGCGGACGTGGTCGAACGTGAACGCGGTGAACGGCCGCCTCACCGCCCCCGCGTGGACCCACGGCACCTCCAGCCATCCCTCGGGCAGGCGCACCCACACCCGGTTCGGATCGTAGGGGTTGTGGTGGACCTCCCACCGGCCGTTCTTGTCCGCCCGTGGTGAGCGGCGGCGCCGGTAGGGGTTCAGGCCGGGGTGGTCGTAGGTGCGGTAGCCGAAGCGGATGCCATAGTCGTTGACGGCCTGCCACCGAAGAGGCAGCAGCTCGACGTAGTTGTCGGCGGACAAGGGCACCGGTACATGCCCGGTCACCGCCACCAAAGCCGCCCACATCTCGTTCGGACAGACGGCGACCCGCGGCATCATCGGGTGCCGCAGCGCCTCGTGCCGGCGCTCCTGCCACCCGCAGACGACCCACTCGTCCAGCAGCTCCTGAAGCTGCGCCAGGCTCCAGCAGGCATCCTGCTCCGCGGCCGCGCCCCGCTGGGAGACGTCCGAGCCGGTGTGGCCCGGCAGGTACTGGCTGAACCCGTCGGCAATCGCGCGGAAGGTCCGCTCCACGTTTCCCTTCGCCGGGCCGTTCGCCGGCGGTACCGGCTGCACCGACACGCCCAGGCTCTCGCACGCCGAGACGAACGAAGCCGACACATACACCCGGCCCTGGTCCACGACGACCGTCTCCGGCATGATCACCGGCCGGGCAGCCACCCCCTCGAGCCGCGCGTCTAACGTCACCAGCCGTTCATACGGGATGACCGACCGTTGCATCGACAGCGCCGCGTCCCAGCCCGGCCGCATCGCCGTCGGCACCACCATCTGCGCCAGCAGCATCGCCGCGTCCACCGACGTCGTGCCCACCGGCCGCAGCACCGCCGCGCAGATGCTGCGCGTCGCCACGTCCAGCGCGATACACAGCTCAAGACGGCCGGTCACACCGTCGTCCAGCACCGCCAGGACATCCAGCGGCGTGCTGTCCAGCATCACCAGCTCACCCGGGCGCAGTGCCACCGTCGGCGTGAACGGAGGTGCCGGCCGCGACGCATGCCACCGGCGCTGTGTGGCTGTCCCCAGCAGTCCCTGGCCGTCGGCCACCGCGTGCACCAGTCGGTTGAACGTCGACGCCGGCGGCAGCGCCACCACCCCGGCGCCGTACTCCTCCTCCAGCAGCCACCCCACCCGGCGGCGCAGCCGCACCAGCGTGCCCGTCGACCGCTCCCGCTGTCCCTCCAGCACCTTCCTGACTGCCGCGACCACCCGTTCATCGGCCCGCCCCACCGCCGATCGCTCCCGCACCGCCCGGCCGTCCACCAGCCCCCACAAGCCCTCGCTGCGGTAGCGCGCCCGCATCCGGCGCACTGTCGCCGTACTCGCCGACCAGCCCGCCGCCGTCAACTCCTCTGCCTTCGCCCGCTCCCGCTGCGCCAGGCTCCGCGTGGCCGGATCGAACTGCTCACGCGGGGCGCCCTGCCCGATGGCGTCAGGAAAGCCGGTCTCCACCTCCCGCACATGCCGCTGCCACGCCAGAGCCCGCTCCCGCACCTCGACCGGCAGTGCCTCCAGCAGCCCGAACGGCGGCACCCTCCCCGGCGCCGGCCCGCCTACCACCTCGAAGGACGGATCGGCGAACAGGTAGGGCAGCAGCACCACCGCCGAGGCGCCCTCGTCACTCACCAGCGTGGCCCGGGCGCCTTCCAGCACGGCGAGCGTCCATACCCGTCCGTCGTAGCGAAGGCGCGCCCCGACATCGACAACCGCCTGGGTCACGCTGCTTCGGCCTCCTGCCGTGCGACCGAGACGACAACACGCTCGTGCAGCGGTTCGTCCAGCCGCACCCGCAGCACACCGCTCCACAGCGCGTGAAAGACCGCAGGCCACACAGCGATCGGATCCCCCAGCTCACACACCGCCTCCACCGCCGGCCGCGGACTGCCGAAAGCCTTCAGCAGAGCCGGCATCCGCGGCCCTGCGGAGTACCGGGGATGCCGGTAACCCGCTAGCCACCGCACATTGGCCACCAGCACCGGATCCGGCGGCCCCGCGAGCCGGTAGGACCAGCCCGCTGCCTCGGCGGCACCCGCCACAACCCGTGCCCGCGCCGCCAGCCGGGCAGAGGGTCCGCTGCGTCCGGTGCAGTCGAGCAACAGGCCGCTGCCGTCCTGAAGCCTGGCCATCAGTTGCGGCGCATGACCGACGACCCTGCTTTCCTCCCGCCACATCAGTTCCACCGGCCGGCAGGCCAGCGCCACCACCACCGGATCCCGGTCCAGCAGCATCAGCTCGGTCCGCATGACACCGGACCCGTACGCCACCAGCCGCCCGGTTGTCGACGACCACCACCAGCCCGGAGCCACACGCCGCCCGGGCCGGACGGGGAAAGGCCGTACCGCAGGACTCTCCTCGAAGACGACGTCCTGAGCAGCCTCAAGCCACGGGACCTGACGCGAGCACCCCAGAGGGTCTCGAAAGCGCACATCGATCAGGCTGACCTCTACAGCCGCAGCTTCATCGCGTCGAACAGCACCACCCGTACTGTGCGGCTCGGGGGTGCGGCACCCGGCCACGGGCACCGCGGACGATGCCGCCTCCTGGCTGCTGTCGATGATCACGTACTCCACACAACGCCATGCCTGACCTGCCGCGCAGGAGAACCGGCCGGTAACCGCAACATCGGAGCAACCGCCGGATGTTGGGCTGCGCGCGCCCCAGGGTGCCGCGCCCGGGCACCGGTGTCAGTGCAGTGTCCCGCACTTCACGCTCCCATTGCAGGCCGTTGTGTCAGTCCTCGCCCTCACCCAGGGCGAGCACGGCGGCCAGCTCCTCGGCGGGCAGGCGGCACCACTGGGCCACCTCCTTGAGCGCCACCCCGGAGGCGACGGCTGCGGCGGCGGTATGCACGAGGGCCTGGTCGATCAGGTCGGCACTGTGGCTGAGGTGCTCCAGCAGGGTGCGGGCCACCTCGGCGGTGGTGCCGCTGTGCACGCCGCGCAGCTCCAGCAGCTGTTCGCGCGCCTCGTCGACCAACTGCGTGATACGGAACCGTTGTTCGGCAGGAACGGTGGCCCGCCACCGGGTCCCCGAGCCGCCCGATTGGGCTTCTGCCGCCATGACGCGTAACTGGCCGGCCATCGTGGAGGGCTGCTGTTCCCGTTTCAGCCGCCACGGATCCTCCCGCCAGCCCGGCGGTCCCGTCTCGTGGCGGCGGGCGCGCACGATCGCGCCCTTCCAGCCGTGCAGCGGGCTGCCGTGGTCGGCCGCAAGTTCGGGCCCCAGCCAGGTGCGGCCCACCCGCTCACCCAGCCGGTGACAGAACGCATCGTCGGCGCTCCGCGCCCGAAGGTTCATCCCGCCGCTTGCCTGCCAGGCCACCTCGGCCATGGCCGGCTCCAGCAGCGCCTGCGCCACGGCCACCACCTCCGGGAAGATCGCCGCGTCCCGGCCCACGATCCGCCACCACGCAAGCCGTGATCCCGCGTTGCCGCCCGCCAGCTGATGCAGACGGCGCGGCCAGATCTCCTCCTGCTCCCAGGACAGGGCCTGCTCCCACCAGCGGGCCACCACCGCATGCGCCAGCGTGAACACCTGCTCCGGCTCCACCCCGGCCCGCACCGCACGCCGTGCCACGCCCGGCCACCGCCGCTGCGCGGCCACCACCTCAGCCGCGCTGCGCACATCGAGGTGTTCCAGCGGCTGGTCGGCGTCCGCGTCCAGCAGCCAGCGTCCGTGCCGCAGGCAGACCCGATGCCACCGTGTCACGTAGTGCACCGCCCGTAGTGCCTGTCGGGTGCGCCGCGCGGTGCACAGCCGGCAGCCGAATGCGGCCGGCCCCGCCACCGTGCCCGCCGCCCGCCACCGTGCCTGTGCCACCCCGGCCTCCTGGCCGGTGCTGATCTTGGGGTCGTCCATGGTGAAGGCAGGCAAAGCGCGCGACAGTACCTTGGGCTCCACCCTGCACAGCTCGGAGAGCACCCGCCGCCCGGCCCCGTTGAGGACGACCTCCGCGTCCGCCCGCGTACCGCCGCCATCGTGCCGGGCGGCGGAGTTGCGGCACGTCCACAGCCGCAGCACACCGGCGGTCGGGAGACCGTAAAGGGCCGCCACACGGCTGATCAACGATGCGGTCAGCTCCCCGGCCAACGGCACGGTCCGCAACACCCCCGCTGCCACAGGCAGACCCCCGATGCCGTTTCCTGCTCCTGCTCAGTGCCAGCCCCACACGCGCCTTACAGCCAGTCCGCGGGCTCCTGCCTGGGTGGCTCGCGGTCGGCGGGCTGGCCGGGTTCCGGGGCCGACTGCACAAGGCTAGAGGTCACCGCCCAACTTCAACTGCGGAAAGCCCCGCTGAGTCACTGTGTGCGCGTGGGGCCGGGGGTGCGGATGGTGGGCAGGTCGGGGCGTTCGTTGTCCGCGGCCAGGGCATCGGTGGGCAGCCGCCGGTAGGCGTGGAGGAGATCGGCTACGGCGTCGGGGCTCGCTTCGGCGGTGGTGACGAGTGCGGCCAGGATCTGGGAGCGGGAAGTCTGTTCGCCGGCGGCGACTGCGGCCCGCACGAGTATGTCGAGGCGCTGGTCGACGTCGTTGGGCCAGGTGACGAGCGTGTTGCGGCGGGGCTGCTGCCACAGCAGGTCCACGGGTCCCCCTTGTCCGTGCCAACTACCCTGTATCGAATATATATTGAATGCATGGTGACGCTGCTGCAAGGACGCCGGAGGCCGGAGGGCTCGGGGGCTGCTGCTGCGGCCGTGATTTGCATTGCGGGGCGGATACTGCACCCGACTCCCGTTTTCGACACGTACTGGCGTTTTGCTGCGGCACGTCAGGCGGTGTACGAGGCGCGGCTGTCCGGTGGGCGGGGGCCGTGGACGAGTGATCCGATTTTGTCCCGGTACCGGTTCACCAACTGCTACCGGGCTGCGGACCGGGTCAGCCAGGTCCTGATCGGTGACGTCATCTACGACGGCGAGCCGGAGTGGGAGGAGGTCTTCTTCCGCACCCTGCTGTTCAAGGTCTTCAACAAGGAGTCCACGTGGCGGCTGCTGACCGGTGAGCTGGGCGAGGTGCGGTGGGACGGCTACGACCACCGGGTCTTTGACCGGGTGCTGTCGCGGGCATTCGCGGCGGGGGAGCGGCTGTACTCGGCCGCCTACATCGTGCCGCCGCCGCAGCTGGGGGAGCAGCGCAAGCACCGCAATCATCTGCGGCTGCTGGAGATGATGATGACGTCCGGCGCCCCGGAGAAGGTCCTGGCGGCGCCAACGCTGCGGGATGCCTACGAAGTCCTGCTGGGCTATCCGGCCATCGGTCCGTTCCTGGCGTACCAGTTCGTGATCGACCTCAACTACGCCGCACAGATGCCGTTTTCGGAGATGGACTTCGTCGTGCCCGGGCCCGGCGCGAGGGACGGGATCCGCAAGTGCTTCGGTGTGGCCGCCGACGGCATCGAGGCCGATGTCATCCGGTACATGGCCGACACCCAGGACGAGCACTTCGCCCGCCTGGGCCTGGACTTTGCAGGGTTGCGTGGACGCCCGCTGCAGTTGATCGACTGCCAGAACCTGTTCTGCGAGGTCGACAAGTACGCTCGCGTCGCCCACCCGGAGATCGCAGGAATCAGCGGCCGCAGCCGCATCAAGCAGACCTACCGCTCCTCGACGGCACCGGTACCGGCCTGGTTCCCGCCCAAGTGGGGGATCAACGCGCCTAGCTGAGGCGGATGTTATGCGGCCAGGGGCGGGGTGTCACTCAGCAGCGGGCGTATGGCGGTGATCGGCCCGTCCAGGTGGGCATGCCCGGCCACGACGGTCAGGGTCCCGACGGCCAGGTCGGCCTGATCGGCGATGTAGGCGAGCAGCCTGCCCAGGCCCAGGTAGTTGCCGTAGGCCCGTTCGAACATGTAGTGGCTGCGGTACAGCGCCGCGGCGTGCACTCGGCCCTCACGGTCCAGCTGGAAGGAGACGTGGCTCAGGCAGGGGAAGCCGCGGTAGAGGTTGTCGCGGTCGGCTGCGTGCACGAGCAGCTCGGCCGGCACGTCACCGTCGCCGGGGTGGGCGAGGTCCGCTTCATAGGCGGCGGTCATTGGCCCTTTGCCCGAGGCCTGCTTGCGCAGCCGGCTGATGATGTTACCGACCTGGTCGATGTCGGTCTTCTTCGCGCCGGGGTAGGCGACCAGGCGGCCGAAGTAGGTGCCGTGCGCATTGCCCGGGAACTTCTTCAGCCGCGGGTACATGGCGCGGTAGCGGGACACGAGATCGGCGTGATCGGCGGCTCGGGCCGCGAGGCCGGCCGGGAAAAGGGTGCTGGCGACGGTTTCGATCGGCTCGTGTCGTTTAGCGGTGCGCAGCCGGTCCAGTTCCGTGCGGAAGCCGGTGTCGTCAGTGGTGGGGTCGGTGATGCGTACGACGGTGTGTAGGCCGGTGCGCGACGGGTTGTCCTTGCGGTCCAAGGCATTGCAGGCGGCGATCCAGGCGCGGGTGACGTCACGGCCGGTGACCTCGAAGCTGATCACGAATCCTCCTGGCACGGTCGACGGGGGCAAAATGGAGTCCGGTGCGGCAGGTGGTCAGTCCGGCCAGACGTCGTGCACACCGGTGCGGGGCGCGTCCCGCACCACCGTCAGCCGGACCGGCTCGTCCCAGTCGGCCGCCGACACCTCCAGCACGACCGGATCGCCCAGCTCGTCGGTCACCACGGCCCCCTGCTCTACATCCGTGCAGCGGGCCAGGCCCTTGGGCAGCGACACGAACGCAGCTCCGGTGCTGCGGACGGTCAGCACGTCACCGACGTCGACATGTATCTGCTGCTGATGGGATGACGTGGTGACGACATGGACCTGGGCTTCCGCAGACAGGGCCGCCCCGCCCGCCAGGGAACTGCGCAGCGCGGCCAGGGAGATCTTCGCCCACTGGCGAGCACGGTCGGCATCCAGCAGACGAAGGTTCTGCAGATGCCGCACGGTGCCCGCGTAGGAGGTGCCCAGCTCCCTTGCCAGCCGGTACACATGCTCCGGGCTGGTCGGCTGTCCCTGGCAGATTCGGTCGAGACCGGCCAGCACCGCCGGGCGTGGCATGAGGAACCATGCGGCGAACGCCTCCGCGGTCTTCTCCTCGTCCGGCCAGCTGCCGTTGCCCCACCGCAGCGCCGGGCTGAGGTCGTCGTCGGCCGCTGTATGGTGCCGCAACTGGTGGTGCCCGAGTTCGTGGGCCGCGGTGTGCCGCTGGGTGACGATGTTCAGATTGGCGTTGAGCAGCACGGCTGGCCCGTTGTCGGCGGGGGAGAGGTAGACGCCGAACAGGCGCGGCATCGGTTGCGCCATGCCGACGACTTCGGCTCTCTTCAATGCCTGGTGGACGGGTACGTAACGGGTGCGGTCGATGCCCAGATCACGGTGGGCCTGGGCAGCCGCGATCCCGGCGATGCGGTGCGCCACCGCCCAGTTCACCGCTGACTGTCCTGTTCCGCGGAGTCTTCCTGCTGCTTCTCGGCCGCCCGCCGCAGCGAGAGGTACTCGGCGAACTCCATCACCGTCTTCTGGTCACCGTCGGTCAACTGGGCCAGTGCGCGAGGCAGTCCAGCCAGGGCGTACTCGCCGGCGTCCGCATCCTCTTCCTCGGCAAGGAAGTAGGCGACCGGCTGCCTGTACAGGCGGGCGAGCTTCTTCAGCTCCAGGCTGTCCACACGCCGCTCGCCGCGCTCGATGTCGCTGATCGCCGAACGGGGGATGCCGGTGTTGTCGGAGACGAACTGCTGCGACATGTTGAGGTAGTCGCGGGTCTTCTTCAGTCGTTCGCCGAGCCGGGTGAGTTCGGGATCGCGGGCTCGGGCGTCGGAGGGCGGAGGGGTCACGATTGCTGCCTTTCGATGATGGCTTCCCGTATCGCGCGGGCGAACGCCTGCACGGACCGGGTGGCCTCGGCCGACTGGCGGTCGGCAGGGATGGTGATGGAGTAGTGCTCCTCAATGCGCGTGAGGATCTCCACGATCAGGAGCGAGTCGACCGGAAACTCCGCTCCGCCGTCCTCGAGTTCGGCCCTCACCTCGGGTGCGGGCTTCTCCTGCAGTTCGGCCAGGAACTCGATCACGACCGAGACGATGTCGTCGGTGCCTGGTGTGACGGTGCTCAGCATTCCTCCCGATCGTCTGTATTTCCAACGTCGGTGTCCTACGATACGACAACGTCGAGGAATCCGACAGGTATGTCCCAAGATCAGACAAGGAGTGAGGCGTGGACTTCAAGCGCTATCAGCAGGCCGCCGTCAAAACCCTCCAACCCCCCACCGAGGACACGGACCCCGTCCTCATCCCCCTACTCGGTCTCGCCGGCGAGGTCGGCTCCCTCACCACCGCCTACAAGAAACACCTGCGCGACGGGCCCGCCCATGAGCAGGGCAAGCATCAGCTACGCGAAGAACTCGGCGACGTTCTGTGGTACATAGCCGCCCTCGCCCACCGCTTCGACCTCGACCTCGACGACATCGCCACCGCCAGCCTGGAAAAGACCAAAGACCGCTGGCGCACAACCCCCGACGCCGAACACACCCGCTTCGACAACCACTTCCCCGACCACGAACGCCTCCCGCGCCAGACCACCCTCACCTTCACCCCCACCACCCGAGACGACGGCAGTACCGTCATCGTCCTCACCCGCGAAGACGGCACCCCCGCTGGCGATCCCCTCACCAGCGCCTCCCACATCGAAGACGACTACCGCTTCCACGACGCCTTCCACCTCGCCCACGCCGCCGTCCTCGGCTGGTCCCCCGTCACCCGCTTCCTCCTCGGCCGCAAACGAAAGAGCAGCCCCCACACCGACGAAGCCGAAGACGGCGGCCGCGCCATTGCCATCGAAGAAGGCATCTCCGCCCTCGTCTTCTCCTACGCCGCCCGCCACCGCTACTTCGCCGACATCAAGCACATCGACAACGAACTACTCACCACCATTGGCCACATGACCGCCCACCTCGAAGTCAGCATCTGCCGCGCCGCCGACTGGGAGCACGCCATCCTCACCGGCTACACCGCATGGCGCCAGCTGCGCGAGCAGAACGGCGGCATCATCCACCTGGACCTCGACCAGCGCCTTCTCACCGTCGATCCGCTCTAACCCAGGCCCGCTCAGCCTGCCAGCGCCATTGGCCCCGGCGGCGAGTTATGCGGGAGGAGGGCCGTCCTCACGCTTGAAGCGCTTGACGGTGGCCTCGCCGTCGAGCGTCGCGGCCACGATGTCGCCGTTCTCGGCGACGCCAGGCGGCGGACGGTGCCCCAGTCGCCATCGCGGATCGCTGCCTCGACCATTGAGTCACCGACGACCTTCAGCACAAACAGCTCACCGTAACCGACGAGCTGGCGGGGAGAGGGGAAGCCGTCCTCTACCGAATCCTTGGTGGCGATCCGGTCGGCGAGCGGGGCGTATGACGCGGCCGGCGGGCTGCACGGAGGCGTCCTGGGTCTCTGTCGTGACGCTCATCCAGTCTGTCGGCTATGGACCTTCCTTGCGGAAGAGAGACAGCAGGGTCCGGGCCGGCAGGGCGCCCGGGCCGAAGAACTGCGTGGCCAGGGCTGGCGACACGGGCGCCGACGACCTGCTGGCTCCGCTTGTACTGGCCGTGCACCGGCAGTTGGCCCTCGTCCCGGCGCCGCCCCGCGACCTCGCGGCGGGCGGGCACAACGCGGTGGCCGACCTGGTCCTGGCCCGGTGGCTGGGACAGGAACTGGCCGCCTGGGCCGCTGCCCGCGGCTGGGCCCGCAGCACCACCGCCCGGGCCCGCACCGGTCTGCGTCTGCTGCTGACCCTGCAGGCCCCCCGGGTGCTCCCGTCCCAGCGAGCCTGATCCACCAGCTGACCGCACCCGTCAGCCACCCCTGGCTGTACCGCCAGTACCCCGCCTCCAGCGACCTGCTCCGCAACGACCGCATTTTCGACGAAGTCTACGCCGCCGACGGCGACATCCCGATGATCTGCGGGTTGTTCGGGCTCAGCGCCCAGTCCGCCACCCGCTACACCGCCACTGGAGGGCCTTGCCAACGGGTGACGACCAGCCGCCGCAAGGCCCCAGGCCGGCCGAGGACTTCGGCCGGCCCGATGCACCCCTGCCTCACGTCACAGCCGGTACCAGCACGGCCAGCAGCGCGATGAACAGCGTCATGACGCTGAAGAACACGAAGCTGCCGCGGCCGATGGCCGTGGAGACCGACGAGCCCCCCTCGCGGGCGACGTTGTAGCCGATCAGACCTGCGATGGCGGATAGGGCCGCGAGGGCAACCAGGGCCAGAAGCAGGATCAGGAGGTTCTGCACGCTCACGCCGCACCCCGCTGGTTGTGCCCGCAGGAGACGGACTTCGTGTGCAGCTGTTCCGGGATCCAGATCCGGCCCTCACGGGCCGCCTGGTACAGGGCGGTCCTGAACCGCGACCTGCGCTTGCGGACGGTGGCGCCGGTGAGCTTCAGCCGCTCGGCGATCTCGGCATCCGGGAAACCCATGACCGTCAGGCGCACGACCGCCTGCGTCTCCGGCGCCTGCTCTTCGAGGATGTCCTCGAAGTCCGTGCTGAACACCTCCGACTCGATCTCGTAGCTGGTGGCGCGCAGCAGACCGCCGATACCGGCCTCGTTTGCGGCATCCTCCGTGAAGTCGTACACGGTGTGCAGCCGCGCCCAGCTGACCCGCTGCCTGGCCCACCTCACATACGCGCGCCGGAACACCCACACGCACTGGCCGATGAAGTACGACGTCAGGCTGCAGGCGCCGCGCGGTCCGCTGTAGTCCGCCTTCCAGCCCCGCCCGCTCCGCAGATCGCGGCGGAACTTGCGCATCGCCTCGGCGAGCACGTCGACCATGATGACGTCCCGCTCCATGCTGCTGCTGCGCAACAGCAGCATGTCGTCCTCGTGGACGAAGAACTTCCAGCCCCGGCTCTTGCACTGCTTCAGGGCGAGCCGGGCAAGCGTGCCCTTACGGAGCATGCCGAGCAGGATCGGCTCGGCCTCCCGGTACAGCTCGATCTCGAACACCTCGTAGGCCGGCCCCTCGAACCCACCGCAGGCCAGCTCCTCGACTCGCGCGGCATCCTGCTCGATCCGTGCCGCGCCTTCCCCGCCCAGCACCGCGTCGATGGTCTCGACGATCTCCGCATCCACACTCATGGCATAAGCCCCCTCGTCCTGGCCTGCCCCCGACCTCCGACAACGCTCTTAAGTCGCGCGTCCAAGCTGCGAAGCAGATCGCTTGTTGTACGGGCTTGTGTGCAGGGGAAGTTGGCGAACGTGACACGACAGCTGAAATTTTTTCGGGAGGCTCAAAAGCAATCTGCGGGCCTGCAAATGCTCCACGGACCCGCAGCCGAAATCTCGCACCCGGCATTGACTGGACGAGCGCAGGCCCACACGCTGTAACCAGGGACCAGGACCGCGCTTTACAGATCAGCAGGCGTGTTCACGCCCATTGCATGCCGAGCTCCTGCAGCGCCTCCAGTTGCTCCGGGGTGAGCCGGTCTCGCCTCGCGCGAGCGTTCGATACCCATACGCCCAGCTTGACGGCCACCGGTTCCGTCTCGCCGTCGATGGTGACCTCTTCGCTGTGGCCGCGCGGTACTGGCCGGTGGGCGCCTTCCCTTTCCACCCACTGCGTGAGGGCTGCGAGTCCGCCTTGGAATGCCTGCTGTGCCTTGCTCGGGCCGCCCTTCGTCGCACGCATGGCCGCCGGGGCCGGAGGCGGCGCCTCAAGCGGCTGCACGCCCAGACCGGACAGCCGCTCCTGCTGCTCGATCGACAGCTGAGCCCAAGTGGCCGGCTGTTTCTGCCGCTGGAGCCACTTGCCTAGATCATCGCCCTCGAAGAGCACGCCTGGCTGAATATCTGGGAGCCGGCGGTCGGGTTCGTCGGCGGTGAGGTCGGTGAGGATGCGGTAGTGGCGTTGCCAGTTCAGCGGCCATGGGCAGTTCCAGTCCGGGTCGATCTCCGTCAGCTGCGCAGCGCGCACGGCGGCCCGCTCAGGGTCTTTCCCGAGGCCGTTCTTGCGGCGGAGGTTGGCCATGTGCTGCCCGACGGGCACCAGACCCTCCGCCTCGCTCTCGCCCCACACCTGGTCCTGACGCGGGGCAAGGTGCCCGGTTGCCCGCCGGTAGGACCGCAGCGCGGCCAGCTTGGCCTCCCACGCCTCCTCACCGGGCTCCCACACCATCCCGGCCTCCGGCGCGTCCAGCAGCAGTTTGCGCCGCTCCTCCAGCTCACCGGCCCGCAACGCCTTCCTCTGCTGGTGCACCCACCGCCCGAGGGGAAAGTCCTTGGTGACGCCGACCTCGACCTCAACGTCGTAGGGCACGGCGTAGAGCCCCATGATCTCGTTCTCCACCCGCCACCGCAGCAGCGCCTGGTAACCCTCCAGCCAGGCCAGGGATTCCGGCCGGTACACCCGGGTGCGCAGGAAAGCGGCGATCGTCGCCGCGTCCCGCGGGGTGGAGAAGTGCAGCAGCGCCGACTCGGCCGCACCGTCGGCGCCGTCCTGCTCCCGGTCCTCGCCCACCTCGCCGCCGGCCCCGACGATCCGCCCGTCCTCATCGCGCCGAAGGTGGATCTTGCGCTGTCCGTGGGTGAGGGCGCGGGAGGCGAGCTGCTCGACGAGGCGTTCCGAATGGGAGCGCAAACCTTGGAGCACGGCTACGAGGGGCCGGAAACTGGCGCTGGCGACCATGTCGGTCGGGTCCTCGCCGGGCTGGAGGAAGACGGGCACGATGATGCGGGCGACCTTGGTGGTGCCGTCGCGGTTGGGCCGGAGTGCGCGGCCGATGTTCTGGACGATCTCGACTTGGGAGCCGCGGGTGTCGGCGAAGCAGATCGCCTCCACGCCCCGCTCGCCTGTGATGTCCACACCTTCCCCGAGCACGCGACAGCTGGCGAGGAACGCGCGGTGGACCCGCTGGCCCAAGGCGTCGATGCCGCCTGCGAACTGGCGCAGCACTTCGCGCCGTTCGGATACGAGGTGGTCGCCGCACAGCCACGCCGCCCACACCCGGTCCGGTGGCACGTGGCGGCCGGCCTCCAGTTGGTAGAACTTCGCGTCAATCGACGACTTCGGCAGGGCCTCCGCATCGACCAGGGCCTCGTCGGAGACCTCGGCCGCGTACAGCCGAGCGGCCGTCTGCGGCAGCTTCTCCGCGAACGCCGCAGCCTCTTCCACCCTCTGGTGGAAAGTCATCACCGTGCGCAGGTTCAGCGCGGCGGCGTGCTCCAGGAGCGCCGTCTGCAGGAGCGCCAGGCGCCGGCCACGCTGCGCCTCCTCCGGCTCTCCCAGGACCGGTGAGGGATCGCGGATCTCCAGCACGTCGATTTCGAAGCCCGCGAGGATGCCCCGCTCGATCGCTTCGCTCAGCCCGAGCTCGGCGAGCCAGGGCCCGTAGGTGGCCGAGTCCTGGCCCATCGAGGCGAGCTGCAGCTCCTGGCTGTCCGCGCCCCTCTGCGGCCGGGGCGAGGCGAGGATGCGCGGTGTCGCGGTCAGGTAGAGCCGGAAGTCGGAGGGGATCCGCTGGTTGTCGTGGATCGCCGCCCACGGCCGACCCAGATCACCTGCGGTTGAGTGGGCTTCGTCGATGACCGCGAGATCGAAGCCTGCCATCCGCTGTCCGTAGAGGCGTTCCCCGCCCGCCAGAGCGGCCTCCAGCGGACCCCGAACCTTCCCCTGGCCTATCGGACTGTCGAAGTCCTCGCGGTCCACCAGGGAGGCGTACGTGGCGAACACGACGACGGGCCCCGACCCGGCCCACAGGGCGAGCTGGATCGGGTTGGTGGTGGTGCGCACGCCCAGCTGGTTGAGCACCGGGTCGTTCTCCAGCGAGCACACCGCGACCATGAGGGAGCGGTGACCCACCGCCCGCCATGCCTGGGCGGTCTGCACGAGCAGGTCCAGGGTCGGCACGGTCACGAGGATCCGCCCACCCGGGAAGCACTCCAGAGCGCACGCGGCCGCCGTGATCGTCTTGCCCGATCCGGTCGCGGACACGATCGTGGCCCGTGCGCCCTCCGGCGGCACAGACGATCTTGCGGGAAATCCTACCCACTTACGGAAAGCCGCTTTCTGACCGATCTGGTGTTCCCGAAGCTGAATACCCGGCATTCTGCAAATTCTCCCTGAGGTCCCTCACCACGGTTCTGAGCAGCATCGGAACGGCATAAAAGGTGGGACAGATACCGTACCCTCCCAATGACCACCGCCTGCTCGGCGACCTGTACCAGGGGCCCAGGACCAGGCCGGAGCCCGCACCGATCAGCTCTGCCTGACTGACGGCCAGTACGACGGTGCGCCTCTCGCCGAGTCCGGCGTTCACTGAGGGTCGCTCCCGCCGGCGCAGGCCTGAGATGGTGGAACGCGGAAGGTCCTCACATAGGGACAGAGGGGAGCCCGGGTGACCGGCGAAGGCAGTTTCCCGAAACTCATCCGAGACGAGGACCCATGGCAGGGCCTCACTGTGCTCAACAGTGTGCACATCCGGGTGTGGCGGTGGGACTCCGGCCGACTCACGGCCGTGATCAGCGGCCCCGGCGCGAGGACAAAAGGAGGGTACGAAGAGGCGTTCGCCCTGCTGCGCACCGACTATCCGCACGACACCGTGGACCTCTTCCACCACCACCCCGGCGACTGGATCGACATGGCCTTCTACGCGGCGCTCACGCAGGCCGACGACGGCAGCGTGACCCGGACGCAGATCCCCGGAGACACACTGGCGCAGCGCCTGGGGCCGTCCCTGTACGCGACGGAGGATCCCGAAGACGAGTCGGCCGGGTGGGGCGGTCCCTGAGTCGCTTCTCCGTTTCACCACATCCCGCATCAACGAACAGAAGAGGTAGAACAGTTGACGCTCTACGGCATCAAACCCGCCTACATCGCTGGGTTCTCCCTGCTCTGCCTGACGGCTGGCGCGGTACAGCTGCTCCGGCATGGTGGCCCCTACTGGTTGATGATCGTCCTCTTCGTGGCCGTGGCCTGGAGCAACGGGCAGTGGCGCGAGGCCGGACAACGGAACCCGGCCGAGCTCTCCAGCTCCGCCTTCTTCGTGATGCTGCTGGCACCTTTCCTGGGCGCTGCCGCCCTGGTATGGGGAATCGTCATGGAGCTGTGACCCGAAATTCAGGCACGCACTAAAACGTCCAAGCAAGTTCCGATTCCAGTCCAAGGGACTGTCCTACCCTTTCGCCAACGCTACATACTGCATCATCTGATGACAGCGGCACCCACCCCGGCCCCTGCATCCGGCAGTGGCCTGAAGGCGTGCGGTTCACGTCTGCCAGGGCGAAGGCAGGGCATACGGGCTTCACCCCCTTCTGGAGAGGAGCTCGTCTCATGCTCGGCATAGTCGCGGCAGTGTTGTTCTTCCTGTCGTTTCTGATCAACGCGGCTGAACTCAGCACCAACGATGTGTTCTCCTCGGTGAACGTGATGCTGCTGGGGCTGACCGCCCTGGCCCTGCACGTTGCCGGGATCGGCGCCGGCTGGGCCCGCAGGCGCTAACCCACTTCTTTCGTGGTTTCAATGACAACCCGTCACCAAGCCCACGAAGCCGCCCTTGTAGCCAGCCGGCCCGCGCCAGCGGGCCCTGAGGTCCTGGAGGCGAAGCCGGAAGGACCAGTGAGGCGGGGGAGCGCAGCGGACCCGCCGATCAGGCTGCAGCGAAGCGGAAGCCTGCCCACGGGACGAATGTCCCGCAGGTC
>NZ_LIRK01000123.1 GCF_001419765.1 Streptomyces torulosus | reverse complement strand
CCCGAACGTGTGGCTCGGCGGACCGCCGAGCCACACGTTCGGGTGGGACGGCTGCGCGTCGGCGGGGCGAAGGCGGGGCGCGCTGGTAGCGGTGGTCCATGCTGCTCACCCCACGCCTCAGGGGCCGCCGTACCAAGGCGGCGCTGCTCACCTCCGCCGTCTCCGTCTGCCTGATCGCCGCGAGCGTTCCCTCGCCCGCCGTCCCGCTCGGCATCGGCGACCGCCTCTTCCCGCACCTCGGCAACCCGGGCTACGACGTGCAGTCGTACGACCTCGCCTTCACCTACCCCGGCGACAACCTCAAGGCCCTGACGGCCGTCACCACGATCGACGCCCGGACGACCTCGCCTCTGGAGCTGGTCAACCTCGACTTCACCCACGGCAAGGTCAGCTCCGTCGAGGTCGACGGGACGCCGGCCGCCTTCACCACGGCGGGCGAGGACCTGGTGATCACCCCCCGGCAGCCGCTCCCCGCGGGCAGCCGGACACGCATCACCGTGCGGCACACCAGTGACCCCGTGTACAGCGAGGACGAGGAGGGCGGCTGGGTGCGGACCGCCGACGGGCTCGCCATGGCCAACCAGGCCGACGCCGCGCACGTGGTGTTCCCCTGCAACGACCACCCCTCCGACAAGGCCCTGTTCACCGTCCGCGTCACCGTGCCCGACGGCTACACGGCCGTCTCCAACGGTCTGGACGCCGGCACGGACCGCGGCCCGGGCACCACCACCTGGACGTACCGCACCGAACACCCCATGGCCACCGAACTGGCCCAGGTGTCCATCGGCCGTTCCGCCGTCGTGCGCCGCTCAGGACCGGACGGTCTGCCCGTCCGCGACGTGGTTCCCGCCGAGGACCGTGAGCGGCTCGAACCGTGGCTGGAGAAGACCCCGGCCCAGATCGCGTGGATGGAGCGCAAGGTCGGCAGCTACCCGTTCGAGACGTACGGGGTGCTCATCGCCGAGGCGCAGACCGGGTTCGAACTGGAGACACAGACTCTCTCCCTCTTCGAGAGGGAGCTGTTCACGCGCCCCGAGTACCCGGAGTGGTACGTCGAGTCGATCATGGTGCACGAGCTGGCCCACCAGTGGTTCGGCAACAGCGTCAGCCCGCGCACCTGGTCCGACCTGTGGCTCAACGAGGGGCACGCCACCTGGTACGAGGCCCTCTACGCCGAGGAGACGGCCGGCAGGCCCATGGAGGCCCGCATGAAGGCCGCCTACAGAGCCTCCGACCGCTGGCGGGCCGCCGGCGGGCCGCCGGCGGCTCCCACAGTGCCCGAGGCCGACCACAAGATCGGTATCTTCCGGCCGAACGTCTACGACGGGGCAGCGCTCGTCCTGTACGCCCTGCGCGAGGAGATCGGCCGCCCCGCCTTCGAGCGGCTCCAGCGGGACTGGGTCGCCGTCCACCGCGACGGTGTCGCGTCCACCGCCGACTTCCAGCAGCTCGCGACCCGGATCGCCGGGCGCGACCTGGACGTCTTCTTCCAGGGCTGGCTCCACGGCGAGCGGACGCCGCCGATGCCGGGGCACCCCGACTGGAAGGCGGCCCCCGCCGAGGCTTCGGCGAAGCCGGGGACGGGAAAATAACCCGCGTGACGAGACGAGGCGTGCCGTGCGACCATCTTCGAGTCGGCGGCGCGGCCCACTCCCGGTCAGCCGTGGACCGGCCCCCAGGGGCGGGTCCGGGGTCGACCGAGTCCGCATCCGGGAATCTCCGGGCAGGCCCGGGCGTTGTCGCCATCGACGGACCGAGATCCGTCACCCCTTCGGTACCCCCATCGACGTAAGGATCCAATGACCTCCTCTTCATCCCCTTCCCAGGCCGCACAGCGCGCCTTCGCGCAGAACAACCCCGAGGGTCTTCGGGCCGATGCCCTGATGGAAGAGGACGTCGCCTGGAGCTTCGAGATCGACGGCGAGCGGGACGGCGACCAGTTCGACCGCTCCGAGCGCGCGGCCCTGCGCCGCGTCGCGGGCCTCTCCACCGAACTCGAGGACGTCACCGAGGTCGAGTATCGCCAGCTCCGCCTGGAGCGGGTCGTGCTCGTCGGTGTCTGGACCACGGGAACCTCGCAGGACGCGGAGAACTCCCTGGCCGAGCTGGCCGCCCTCGCGGAGACGGCGGGCGCGCTCGTGCTCGACGGTGTGATCCAGCGCCGCGACAAGCCGGACGCGGCCACGTACATCGGTTCCGGCAAGGCCGGCGAACTGCGGGACATCGTCCTCGAATCGGGCGCCGACACTGTCATCTGCGACGGTGAGCTGAGCCCGGGGCAGCTCATCCACCTCGAAGACGTCGTCAAGGTCAAGGTCATCGACCGTACGGCCCTGATCCTCGACATCTTCGCCCAGCACGCCAAGTCCCGCGAGGGCAAGGCCCAGGTCGCGCTCGCGCAGATGCAGTACATGCTGCCGCGACTGCGTGGCTGGGGTCAGTCGCTGTCCCGGCAGATGGGCGGCGGCAAGGGCGGCGGCCTCGCCACCCGTGGTCCCGGTGAGACCAAGATCGAGACGGACCGGCGACGGATCCGCGAGAAGATGGCGAAGATGCGCCGGGAGATCGCGGAGATGAAGACCGGCCGCGAGATCAAGCGCCAGGAGCGCAGGCGGAACAAGGTTCCGTCGGTCGCCATCGCCGGCTACACCAACGCGGGCAAGTCCTCCCTGCTCAATCGTCTCACCGGCGCGGGCGTCCTGGTCGAGAACGCCCTGTTCGCGACCCTCGACCCGACCGTGCGCCGGGCCGAGACCCCGAGCGGGCGGCTGTACACGCTGGCGGACACCGTCGGCTTCGTACGGCACCTGCCGCACCACCTCGTCGAGGCGTTCCGCTCCACGATGGAGGAGGTCGGCGACTCCGACCTGATCCTCCACGTGGTCGACGGTTCGCACCCGGCGCCGGAGGAGCAGCTGGCCGCCGTGCGCGAGGTCATCCGTGACGTGGGCGCGACGAACGTCCCCGAGATCGTGGTGATCAACAAGGCGGACGCGGCCGACCCGCTGACGCTGCAGCGCCTGCTGCGGATCGAGAAGCGCTCCATCGCGGTCTCGGCCCGCTCCGGCCAGGGCATCGAGGAACTGCTCGCCCTGATCGACAACGAGCTGCCTCGCCCGTCGGTCGAGATCGAGGCACTCGTGCCGTACACGCACGGCAAGCTCGTCGCCCGCGCCCACACCGAGGGCGAGGTGATCTCCGAGGAGCACACCCCGGAGGGCACCCTGCTCAAGGCCCGGGTGCACGAGGAACTGGCGGCGGACCTGGCACCGTACGTACCGGCGCCGACGGCCTGACCCGTCACGCGGAGGAAGGCCCGCCCCTCGGACGAGGGGCGGGCCTTCGACGACGGTTCAGCGGGGGCCTGAGGACATCGCTCACTGATCGCCGTACGACATGCTCAGGTCGTCGTACAGCGCCTTGGCGCCCTTGCCCAGCTGGGGCCCGGCCAGCCAGGTGTTGTCGGCCGGGCCGATCGACGTGTTCGAGACGAGCCGGGGCGCGCCGTCGACCATCCGGAACCAGCCGCCGCCGGACGAACCGCCCGTCATCGTGCAGCCGATGCGGTACATCGTCGGCAGCGACGCGTCGAGGGAGAGCCGCCCGGGCCTGTCGATGCAACGGAACATGGTCAGGCCGTTGTACGGCGGTGCCGCCGGATAGCCCCAGGCGCCGAGCGAGTCGATCCCGGACGCGGCGGGCGCCGAGAAGTCCACGTCCAGGGCCGAACCGACGGTCTCCTCCAGCGACTTGGAGCCCGCCTCCGGCTTCACGTGCAGGACCGCGTAGTCGTACGCCGCGCCGGCACCGCCCTCCTGGGAGCCGCCCGCGATCCACTCGTCCGAGGTCGCGGCCCAGTCCGCCCACCACTGGCCGAACGGCGCGACCTCCTCCGCGGGGGCGCCCGCGGCCAGCTCCTCCTCGGACCTGCCGAAGTCGTTGTAGGCCGGGACGAAGACGATGTTGCGGTACCAGCCGCCGCCGCTGCCCGCGTGCACACAGTGGCCGGCGGTCCACACCAGGTTGGACCTCCCCGGACGGTTCTCGTCCGAGACGACCGTGCCCGAACAGACCATCGCGCCTTCGGGCGAGTCGAAGAAGATCTTGCCGACGGGACCGGCGTTCACGTGGTACGGCGTCTTCTCGGGCGTGGCCTCGACCGGTGCCGGAGGCGGGTCACTGACGCCCTGGTCGACGGAGGCGTCCTGCGAGGAGACCGTCTTCGCCGGGTCCTCGGCCTCACGCATCCGCTCCGCGTCCCACAGGTCCTCGATCACCGGGTTGAAGAACTCCTCGGCCTCACCGAGCCACTGCTCCTCGTCCCAGTCCTTCCAGCCGCCGTCCTGCCAGTCGTCGACGTCGACGCCGTGCTCCTCGAGCCTGTCGGCGATGACATCGGGGACACCGTCACCGTCCCTGTCGGCGGTGCGGGACGCGGCGACGTCGGGTTTGTCGCTCGTGCCCCCGTCGGCCGAGCCGCAGGCGGTCGCCGTCAGCGCGAGCACCGCGATCAGTCCGGTGGCGGCGAGGAGGGGCTGCCGCCGATATGAGAAGCGCATGGTTCTCGACCCCCGTCGGAACTGCTCCTTGTGTCACGCCCACTATGCGGGGGCGCTGGGGGACGCACGCAGGGCGCGCGGCCGATATTTCCGCGCGCCTCCTCCACGACACGTCGGCGGCTGCCTTCCGACAGCCGCCGAACCGTCGTCGCACACGGTCGTCACCGGGTGCCCGACATCACCGCTGAGCGAACTTCTCGCTCACCGCGTCGTAGATGCCCTGAGCTTCCTTGCCCAGCCGCGGGCCGGCCAGCCAGCCCGCGCTCACCGGGCCGATGGAGGTGTTGGACACCAGCGCCGGCTTGCCGTCGGAGCCGGTCGCCACCCAGCCGCCGCCCGACGAACCGCCGGTCATGGTGCACCCGATGCGGTACATCGTCGGGTCGGACTCGACGAGTGAGAGCCGCCCCGGCTTGTCCGTGCACTGGTACATCGTCTCGCCGTCGTACGGGGCGCCCGCCGGGTAGCCCGTCGCGGTGATGCTGTCCACCTGCGGCACGGCCGGCGCGTTGAAGTTCACCGGCAGCGCCGAACCGACCGTCTCCTCCAGGGACTTGCCGCCGTTGCCCTCCTCCGGCGTCACATGGATCACCGCGAAGTCGTACGGCGCTCCGTCGCCGCCCTTCTGGCCGCCCTGCTCGATCCACTGGTCCGAGGTCTGCGCCCAGTCACCCCACCACATGCCGTACGGAGCGACCTGGTCCTTGGTGGCCGTCTGCCTCTGTGCCGCCGACAGACCGCTGTCGTTGTAGGAGGGCACGAAGGCGATGTTGCGGTACCAGCCGCCCGACTTGCCGGCGTGCACACAGTGCCCGGCCGTCCACACGAGGTTGGACTTGCCCGGGTTGGCCGGGTCCTTCACCACCGTCGCCGAGCAGACCATCGTGCCCTCGGGGGCGTCGAAGAAGACCTTGCCCGCCGCCGGCGCGTTCGCGTGGTACTTCGTCGACACCGCCTCCGCCTGGACGGCCTGCGGGGTCGGGTCGGTGACGCCCTGGTCGCCGGTGAGGTCGCTCTCGTCGACCTCCTTCTCCGGCTCCTCGGCGTCCCGCATCCGGTCCGGGTCCCACAGGTCCTTGATGATCGGGTTGACGTAGTCCTCGGCCTCGCGCAGCCAGTCGTCCTTGTCCCAGTTCTTCCAGGCCCCGCCCCGCCACTTGTCGAGGTCGATCCCGTGCTCCTTGAGCTTCTCCTTGAGGTTGTCCGGGATCCGGATCTTGCCGTCGCCGCCGTTGTCCTGGGCGGACGACGACGCCTCGGCGTTCGCCGTGGTGTCCCCCGAGCCGCAGGCGGTGGCGGTGAGCGACAGGGCCGTGGCGAGACCGACCGCTGCCAGGACGGGGGAGGTTCTGCGGCGCGCGCTCCTTCCACGACGAACGGCGAAGAGCGGGCGTATGGGTCGCATGGTCTGAACTCCCCTGGGGCGTTGAAGAACTCTGTGCTGCCGAGGCGGTGCGCGTACGGCCCTGCCGCACGCCCGCCGCCTCTTCGTACGGCTCCGACACGACTCGCGCTCGGCCCCGTACGTCTGCTTCTTCGTACGTGGTCGCCGTACGCGCGGCTTGGTACGGATCCGCCGAGCCGGGCGTCCCTCCGGAACGGCACCACACACTATGCGGTCCCTGTGGGGGACATCCGATGGAACGGCAACGGTTCCGTCACGGCAAGGATCTTCGCCTCACCCGCTTCCGAGTGCGTGCCGCGTCGTTGGTACGGGCGGGGACCCGCCGGTGCTCGGTGACCCCTGCCAACTCGCCTCTGAGCAGCGGGAGGAAGTGTAGTCGTGGCGGTGACCGAGTCTGCGGTGGCACCTGTGGGGAGCGGGTCCGAAGGGGCGCGCGCGGGACACGAGGACGAACGGGCGCCCGCGCGGCGGGAGTACGAGGGGGCGCGCTCGGCGCACGAGGGGATCCTGCGGCGGCAGGCGGCGCGCGAGTCGGCGGCGCGCACCTATGCGCGTGCTCTGCCGATCGTGCCGGTGCGGGCACGAGGGCTGACCATCGAGGGCGCGGACGGCCGCCGCTATCTCGACTGCCTGTCCGGCGCCGGCACCCTCGCCCTCGGGCACAACCACCCCGTCGTCCTCGAAGCGATCCGCAAGGTCCTCGACTCGGGCGCCCCGCTGCACGTCCTCGATCTGGCCACCCCCGTCAAGGACGCCTTCACCACCGAACTGTTCCGCACCCTCCCTCCCGGCCTCGCGGACCGCGCCCGCGTGCAGTTCTGCGGGCCCGCCGGCACGGACGCGGTGGAGGCCGCCTTCAAACTGGTGCGGGCGGCGACCGGCCGCACCGGGATGCTCGCCTTCACCGGCGCCTACCACGGCATGACCGCCGGGGCGCTCGAAGCGTCCGGGGGCGCCGGTGACGTACGGGTCGCCCGCCTGCCGTATCCCCAGGACTACCGCTGCCCGTTCGGCATCGGCGGCGAACGCGGCGCCGAACTCGCCGCACGCTGGACGGAGTCCGTCCTCGACGACGCCAAGTCCGGTGTCCCGTCGCCCGCCGGGATGATCCTCGAACCCGTCCAAGGCGAGGGCGGCGTCATCCCGGCGCCGGACGGCTGGCTCCGACGGATGCGCGAGATCACGGCCGCGCGGTCCATCCCGCTGATCGCCGACGAGGTCCAGACGGGCGTGGGGCGCACGGGTCGCTTCTGGGCGGTCGACCACAGCGGGGTCGTCCCCGACGTCATGGTCCTCTCCAAGGCCATCGGCGGCAGCCTTCCCCTGGCCGTCGTGGTCTACCGCGACGACCTCGACGTGTGGCAGCCCGGCGCCCACGCGGGCACCTTCCGCGGCAACCAGCTCGCCATGGCCGCCGGAACCGCCACCCTCGCCTACGTCCGGCAGAACGGCCTCGCCGAGCGCGCCGCGACCCTGGGCGCCCGGATGCACGCCCACCTCCGCCCCCTCACCGAGGAGTTCGCCTGCGTCGGCGACGTACGGGGGCGGGGGCTGATGATCGGCATC
>NZ_LIRK01000122.1 GCF_001419765.1 Streptomyces torulosus | reverse complement strand
TGCCGATGGGGTGGTCGGTGGTCGGTGGCCGGTCGGGCTCGTACTCCAGGCTGAACATCAGCCGGTAGCGGCGGGGCTTGTCGATGGCGAACCTGCGGTAAGCGGTGACGGTGGCCCGCACGCGTTCCCACGGGCCCGCGCCCGCTGCGGCGGCCGACTCGCCGGCCTCGCTCATCGCGACGGCCAGTGCGTGGTAGGTGTCGTCGAGCACGGTGGTCACCAGGTCGGCCTTGTTCTTGAAGTGCCGGTAGACGCTGGGTGCGGAAATGCCGACCTCGCGGGCGACCCCGCGAAGGGAGAGCGCGTCCTCGCGCCCTGACTCCTCAAGGATGCGGGTCGCCGCGCCGAGGATCTCCTGCCGCAGCCGCTCGCCTTCGCCCCGCGCGTTGGGGACCCGCTTGACCTGCGACTTCATTGCCTCCTCCTCACTGCCCGCAGCAGCCTACGCCCCTCGGTGCGCCCTGTCTCCCACGGTCGGCGCTTCGTCCGCCGACACAGGTACTTCCCACTCATCGACTAACGGCGTTAGGCTAACGGCTGTTCGACTAACACTGTTAGCTGATGGTGGAAAGGCACGGTCATGACCTCGTCTCCGACTGTCCCCGCGTTCACGCTCACCCGCCCGAAGGGTGCCCCCCTGGCTCCCTCGCCGCTGTACACCGAACTCCGTGCGAAGCAGCCCATTTCCCGCGTCTCCCTGTGGGAGGGGCAGCTCAGCCCCTGGTTGGTGACCCGTTGGGAGGACGCCCGCACCGTGCTGGGCAGCCCGGCGTTCAGCACCAATCCGACCCATCCCGGCGCACCCACCTTCAGGAAAGACACCCCGCAGGGCCGGCGTGGCTTCTTCGCCAACCACGACGACCCCGTCCACGCGACGATGCGGCGCACCCTGACCCGGGAGTTCATGGTCAAGCGCATCAACGAGCTGCGCCCGGCCATCGCCCGCCTGACCGATGAGCTCCTCACCGAGATGACCAAGCTGAGCGGTCCCACCGACTTCGTGGAGCACTTCGCGCTGCCGCTGCCGTCCCTGGTCATCTGCGAGCTGCTGGGTGTGCCGTACGAGGACCACGCGTTCTTCCAGGAGCACTCGAAGGCCATCGTCGACTTCAACGCCACGGCGCAGAAGGCCGAGCAGGCGCTCGCGAGCCTCTCCGAGTACCTGCTGGGACTCGTGGAGACCAAGCGCACCAAGCCAGGGAACGACGTGATCACCCGGCTCGCCGCGCAGGCGGACGAGGGCGTCATCACCGATCAGGACGCCGCCGACCTGGGTGCCTTCCTGTTGTTCGCCGGACACGAGACGACCGCGAACATGATCGCGCTGAGCACCATCACCCTCATCGCCCATCCCGACCAGATTCCGCACATCCTCGGCGGGGAAGAGCAGGTCGCGGGCGCGGTCGAGGAGCTTCTGCGCTACGTCTCGATCGTGCACGGCGGGCTGCGCCGAACCGCCGTCGAGGACGTCACCATCGACGGCGTCACCATCCGCGCGGGGGAGGGCGTGATCATTCCCGTCCACGTCGCCAACCGTGACCCGGAACTCTTCACCGCTCCCGACGACCTCGATCTGGACCGCGCCAACGCCCGCCAGCACCTCGCCTTCGGCTACGGCATTCACCAGTGCCTCGGCCAGCCGCTCGCCCGCGCCGAACTCCAGATCGTGCTGCCCGAGATCTTTCGCCGGCTGCCCGAGTTGAAGATCGCCGTGCCGATGGACGAGATCGCTTTCAAGCAGGACACCGTCGTCTATGGCGTCGTCGAGCTGCCCGTCACCTGGTGACCGGAACCGCCTGATCCCCCCACCGAGCACAGGAGAATAGTCATGCATGTAGAAGTCGACGTCCCCAAGTGCGTCGCATCGGGCCAGTGCGTACTGCTCGCCCCCGACGTCTTCGACCAGCGCGACGAGGACGGCCTGGTCGTCCTCGTCAACGAGAATCCGCCGGCTGAAGTCCACGACGCGGTTCGCGAATCCGCCACCGTCTGCCCCGCGTCCGCGATCCGCCTGGAGGAGTCGTGAGCGTGACCCCGACCGGCCGCGTGGTCGTCGTCGGCGCCTCCGCCGCCGGCCTCGCGGCCGCCGAAACCCTCCGCCGGGAGGGTCACACCGGCACCATCACCCTCATCGGCGACGAACCCACCACCCCCTACGACCGCCCGCCCCTGTCGAAGGAGATCCTCTCCGGCGCCTGGAGCCCCGACCGGCTCTCCCTGCGCGCTCCGGCCGATCTCGACGCCCTCGACCTGGACGCCCGTTACGGCTGCGCGGCCATCGGCGTGAATGTCTCCGAGAGCACCGTGCTGCTCGCCGACGGTACGGAGGTGCCGTACGACGGACTGATCGTGGCCACCGGGGTCCGTCCCCGCCTGCTGCCCGGCAGGCCGGCCCAGGTCCTGCGCACCCTGGACGATGCCCTCGCCCTGAAGGACCGCCTGGGCCCCGGCCGCACACTGGCCGTGGTCGGCGCCGGATTCCTCGGCGCCGAGGCCGCGTCGGTGGCGGCCGGCCTGGGCACCCACGTGACCCTCCTCGAACCCGCGCCCGTCCCGCTGGCCAACGCGGTGGGCGAGGACGTCGGCCGCATCCTCGCCCAGGTCCACCTCGACCACGGCGTGGACCTGCGCACCGGGACCGGGGTCAGCGAGGTCGTCCCCGGCGGCGTACGCCTCGACGACGGCAGCGTGGTCGAGGCGGACACGGTATTGGTGGCCGTCGGCTCCCGGCCCAACACCGAATGGCTGACCGGCAGCGGCCTCACCCTCGAAGACGGGCTGGTCTGCGACGAGTTCTGCGCCGCCGCGCCCGAGGTGTACGGCGCAGGTGACGTGGCCCGCTGGCACAACCCGCTCTTCGACACGTCGATGCGGATCGAGCACCGCACGAACGCCGCCGAGCAGGGCATGGCCGCCGCCTGCAACCTCCTGGGCGCCCAGCGGCAGTTCGCGCCCGTCCCCTACTTCTGGTCCGACCAGTACGACCTGAAGATCCGCGCCTACGGTCACCTGCGCGGCCACGACGAGATGCGGGTCGCCGAAGGCAGTCTGGAAGAACGCAAGTTCACCGCCGTCTACCGCACCGCCGACCGCCTCACCGGCGTCCTGTCCGTCGGCATGCCACCCAAGAGCACCCTGGCCTGGCGGCACTCCATCGCCCTGCGCGCCCGCTGGCAGGACGCCGTACCCGCATCCTCCACAGGAATGGCGCGATGAACAGCGAATTCGAAGGACGAGGCGTCGTCGTCACCGGCGCCGGGGCCGGCATCGGACGCGCCGCCGCGCTGCGGTTCGCGAGCCTGGGAGCCAGGGTTCTCATCGCGGACACCAATCCGGTCGGCGCCGAGGCCGTCGCCAAGCAGATCGAGGCGAGCGGCGGTACCGCCCGCACGGTCATTGGCGACTGAGCGACCAGCGCACGGTCGACGAGGTCATCACCACCGCGGTCGAGTCCTTCGGCGATAGTCCGCCAGGGTCCAGTCGGCGTACAGGGCGCGCAGCTGCGTCTGCAAGGTGTGCCGGTGGGTGTCGATGACTCCTTCGTCGTCCGAGCCACAGAGGCAGCGCCTCCCGTCGGTGGGCATCGAGGTGGAGGTCGTGGAACGCATCCCGCGCAGTTCGGAGAATCGGGTGTGCTGGGCGATGACCGCGGTGATACGGCGCCGGCTGACCGGGGCGACCGCGCCGGCTCGGCGCACCGCGTGACCGGCGGGGAGTTGACCCTCGGCGCGGTGCTGGCCCGACGGGGCGGGAAATTGCCATCAGACCATCCTGAAATGCCGCACTTTGCCGTTCGGTGCGCACCGCCATGCCGTCCGTTGATAATTGGGTGCCAACGCCTGCGGCACTCGCCGCGTTCTTACCGGAGTCGGCTCGCGCGTTGGCCGTCGGGGGCTCGCGGCTGACTGAGTGGGGTGGCAAGTGATTCGGGTGCTCTTGGCCGACGACGAGGTGTTGATCCGCGCCGGGATACGGTTCGTGCTCGACGTCGCCGATGACATCGAGATCGTGGCCGAGGCGGACAACGGTGCCGGCGCCGTCGAGCTCGCTCGCAAGCACCTCGTTGACGTGGCACTGCTCGACATTCGCATGCCCGGCGTCGACGGGCTGGCCGCGGCCACCGAGATAAGAACGGTGGCGCCGCGGACGAGCGTGGTCATGCTGACCACCTTCGGTGAGGAGGAGTACGTCACCCGGGCGCTGCGCTGCGGCGCTGCGGGTTTTCTGCTCAAGGACACCCCGCCCGACGACCTGATCAGGGCTGTCCGGGTGGCGGCCGCCGGTGAGCCCATCCTGTCGCCCCGAGTCACCAAGCAGTTGATCGATCGCCACGTCAACCGCGACGTGAGCCAGGCCGACGAGGCGCGGCGCCGTGTCGCGGCGCTGACCGACCGCGAGCGCGACGTGCTGTGCCTGCTGCGGGAGGGCTGCTCGAACGCTGAGATCGCCAAGGCGCTGCTGATGAGCGAAGGCACCGCCAAGTCTCACGTCAGTCGCATCCTCTCCGTCCTTGGCTGCACCAACCGGGTTCAGGCGGCGATCCTGGCGCACGACGCCGGAGTTCTTCCGCCAAGCAGCCGTTCCTGATCCGCCTCGTCGAGCCCACGCGAAGCGTCGGCTTACCGGGTTCCGCCTACGACCTCCCAAGCTCGTCCTTCTGTGCGAGCTTGCCGTGTTTGAAGCAGAACCGGAACACGTGCCCGAATCCCTCGGCCAGCGCGTACTCGCATGAGGTGCCGGCCGGCGCCGCCGGTTGCTCTGCCTGGCCCGCTGTGCGGGCGGTCATGTTGTCGCCGCCGGTCAGCTCGCGCACTCTGTGCTGGGTGTCGCCGATCTTGATCTGCCGGTAGGTGTGCGGCGAGACGGCGGACTGGAAGTAGTCGTAGACGCTGAAGCCGAGGCCGCTGCAGACCGCAACGGCGGCTCCGGCGAGGGCGAGGAAGGCCGTCTTGGTCTTCCTTCGTGATGCGTCGTGGTGGGGCCCGTCTTCGGCCCCGGTACGGGAGGGGAGCATCTGCGCGTCGGCCGGGGCGGGTTGATCGATGGTTGGGCTCATGGTGCCGGGGCTGTTATGGCGCAGGGGGAGGGCGGCGGTGAGGGCGTGGTTGCCGGTGAGCGGGTCTGTGCCGGCGGTGAAGTCGCCGCCGGCCAGGCGGGCGCGTTCGCGCAGGCCGACCAGTCCCAGGCCGCTGCTGGGCGGTGGGACGGCGGGCGGGCGTGCGACGTTGCGTACGCTGATGGTGAGTTTTTCGGTGTCGACGGTGACGGTCAGCCGGGTTGGCGCGCCCGGGGCGTGTTTGTGCACGTTGGTGAGGGCTTCGCGCACGATGCGGTTGACCGCTCGGCGGATGCCGATGTCGGCGTCGGTGAGGTCGCCGCCGCGCCAGGACAGGGTGATGGGCAGGCCCGCATGCTGGGCTTCGGCGACCAGGTTGGTGACATCCTCGCGCGTGCCGACCGCCGATTCGGTGCCGTCCGGTGGTTCGGCGCCGTCGAGGCGCAGGATGCCCAGCACGGTGCGGAGCTCCTCGAGTGCGGTCCGGGAGGTGGTCCGTACTAGGTCGGCCTGCTCGTTGACCTCGGGGGCCGCGGTGCGGGTGCGCATCTCCAGGGCCCCGGCGTACAGGACGATCAGGCTGAGCCGGTGCCCGAGCAGATCGTGCATCTCGCCGGCGATGCGCGCCCTTTCCTGCATCCGGGCCTGCGACTCGCCGAGCAGGTTGGCGCGTTCCAGCAGGGCGTTGCGTTCGTGCAGGGCATCCATGGCCAGGGCTCGCTCCCCCTGCCGCATACCGATGGCGCCCGGCAGTACCACCAGCAGCACATTGATGACGACGATGCGGCCGACATCCTCCAGGTCAACCGTCAGCCCGGCGAGGTCGACGAGGCTGGCTGCGGATTGCACGCCGGTGGCGAGCGCCAAGGCGGCCACGGCGAGGCGGGTTTCCGTGACCTGGCGGCCCACCGCATAGGCGAGCATCACGCTCACCGGCCAGATAGAAGCCAACAGGGTCGTGCTCTGCAAGATCAACGCCACTGCCGCGACGCCGGTCCCGGCCAGCAGTGAGGTGATCGGCCAGGTGAACCGGCAGAGCAGGGCAACAGCGGCGACCAGCAGGCCGATCGCTGTTGCGGGCTGCCCGGGCACGTTGATGACGGCCGTGACGATCGCCGTGGCGGGCAGGAACAACCACCACACCAACAGCAACCGGCCCTGTCGTGCCAGGTGCTGCCAGGTCGTCACCGCCTCGGCGGCGACGACCTCGGCGAGTTTCGCCCAACCAGCCACGACACCTCCACGACGACGGCGGTGGCCGCCGAGCCGGGCGGTCGCCCGCCCGATGAGCGCAGCCGCCTCCGGGCCACGCCGGCCGGGGTCACCAGCCACAGCAGTGCAGCGGTGATGACAGGTGGCCCGTGATCGGCGCCGACCGTACCCGAGGACGGGGGCCGTGGTCATCGTATCCGGGCCCGGCCAGGGCCGACCTCGTTCGGGCGAAGGGCGAACGTGCCCTGACACGCCGCGTCTCACCGGACGAACTTCGCCAGTTTGGTGGTGCTGTTGAGCAGGTACTCCAGCGGTCCGCGGCGGAAGAAGCGCGACCAGACGGTCGCGAACAGGATGGACCCGGCGATGAAGCCGAGCAGCGGCACCAGGGTGCCGGTGGCGTCGTCGGGCAGCATGGTGTAGGCGGCGACGTGGGCGACGTAGAGGGTCAGGGACATGGTGCCCACGGCGATGAGCGGGCTCGCCAGCCGGCGCAGCCACGCCAGCCGGGCCATGGCCGCGGTCGCGCAGACGAGCACGGTGATCGCCACGCCGAGGCCGCCGATGATCTCGAAGGTCGTACCGCTGTGCGGCTCGGCTCCCAGCAGCGACGAGGCTATGTTCGCGCTGTCCGTAACCTTGTCGTGGATGTAGTCGTAGGCTGGCGATCCCGGTCGCAGGGACTCGATGGAGTTCGGATCCAGGTTCGCGAAGATTTCCTTCAGAGCGGCCTTGTCCGCCTGAATGGGCGGGTACAGCCTTGCCGTCAGCCAGGCGGTGCCGTACCCGAGTGCCATCAGCGCGGGGCCGAGCGCGGCCAGCCGGCGTTGCACCGCGTTGGCGGCCAGGTCGAGCCGGGCCAGTGCCATGCCGGCGATCACGAACGGCATCCAGGTGATCGCGGGGTAGTAACCGTGGAGCAGCAGGCCCAGCAGTCCGTCGCCGCCGAGCCGGGCGACAGGGTCGTAGGCGTCGATGCTCTTCGCCGTCGATTCCCCCAGCAGCCACTTCAGGCCGAACGCCGCCTGCGGCCCGACGACCGCGAGCACGGCCGCGATGATCGTGAGGGTCCTGGCCCGCAGTCGTATCAGGGGCAGTGCCAGCAGGAAGTACACCCCGTAGAAGGCGAGAATCACCAGGATCCCGGTCTTGAGCATCGTCAGCGCGGTACCCAGTGCCAGCAGGACCACAGCCCGGATCACGATCCGGGCTTTCGCCTGCCGGCCGGCCAGGCCGGTCTTCGGCTCCCGGCGGCCGGCGATCAGCATCAGCGAGAACCCGGCGAGGGTGGCGAACAGGATCGACGACCGGCCCTCGGTCAGTTCCAGCAGCCAGCCGCCGAAGCCACCCACGTCCTCGGCAGGTGGGGCGACGTGTACCGCGAACATGCCGAACACGGCCAGCGCGCGGGCCAGGTCCACCCCGACCAACCGCCCCACCGACGACTGCTGTTCGACCACGCCGACGGGCTCAGCCGGTGCCCCGTGCCGCGGAGGTGGCGTTTCGTGTGAGATCTCTGTCTGGGTCATGAGCCCAACGTCGCCGGTCCGGACACCCTGACGCGTCTGCCAAGCTTCCGAACCACGCCTCGCCGAATGGCCAAGGACGCCGAGCCGATCGGCCATCACCAAGCACCAGTGAACGTTCGACCTAGGCCCGGACGAGCGGCGCCATCTCCCGCCCGCGACAGCCGGCAAAGGGCGGGAGGGGCTGACGCGATAAAGTCCGCGGTCGCCACCGCACCCGGGTGGTTCACGGTGACGTCGTGCCGGTCGCTCGGGACGTACGGTGCTTTGCCCATCTCGACCATCTGACCGGCGGCGTCGGTGACTTCTGTGTCGTCTTGCACAGTGCGGCCCTCTGGTGTGCGCCGGAAAGTGGAGCGGCTTCGGTCGCAGTCGTGGTGGGGTCATGACGAAATGGGCTTCGACTCGAACGGTGACGATCTGTCGGGGGCCCACCAGGGACCGTCGACGCTGGTGAGGTCGAGCTCGGCGAGGAGGGTGGTGAGTTCGCCGAGGGCGGTGAAGTCGGCGAGTTGGGCTGCCCCGTCGGCCTACGCCGTCGACGCCGCGCAGAAGGCTGTAGCCCGCCCACCGGGTGCACGCCTGCCAACGGGACAGCGGAACTGAGCATTGCTCGGCGGGTCGGTCCAGGGTTCCCACACTCTGATCACTGCGGTGCTCTTCCAGGCTCTGCCGGCGGCATCGTCGCCGCCATCGCCGTCGAGGCCGGTGTCCGGTGCAGTACTCGTGCTCTGGATTGTCGTCGTTCTGATTGATCGTCATGCCAGGTGTGCGCGCCGACCACGGCCCATGCCTCGTGCACGGCGCGGGCTACACCGGCCCGGACGGAGGGGCTGCAAGGGCACGATGCAGGCGCGTCTCGGCACCCGCTGCGGCGTCGGAGTCGCTCCCGGTGATGGCCGATCGGCTCCGCGTCCTCCGCCATTCGTCGGGGTGTGGTCCGGAAGCTTGGCAGACGCGTCAGGGCGTCCGGACCGGCGACGTTGGGCGCATGATCAGAACGTACGCGACGGTGTCGGTCGCCGCCCTGCTGGCCGCCCTCCTCATCCCGGCGGCGGCCCAGGCCGCCCCCGCCCCGAAGGAGAGCCGACCGGTCTACTCCTACGCCCATGCCGTCCGTGAGTCCGTCTGGGTGGACACCGGCCTCGAGGGCGACGGCGACGGCAGGAACGACCGCGTCGCCGCCGACATCGTCCGGCCCCGCGAACCCGCCCGGCAGGGCCGCAAGGTCCCCGTCATCATGGACGCCAGCCCCTACTACGCGTGTTGCGGGCGCGGCAACGAGAGCCAGAAGAAGACGTACGGCAAGCGTGGGCGCGTCGACCGGATGCCGCTGTTCTACGACAACTACTTCGTTCCCCGCGGCTACGCCTTCGTCGGCGTCGACCTCGCCGGCACCAACCGCTCCGATGGCTGCGTCGATGTAGGCGGCCGCAGCGACATCCGGTCCGCGAAGGCCGTCATCGACTGGTTGAACGGCCGCGCCAAGGCCTACACCAGCCGCCGCGGCGGCACCGCCGTCAAGGCGACCTGGACCAACGGCCGCACGGGCATGATCGGCAAGAGCTGGGACGGCACCATAGCCAACGGCGTCGCCGCCACCGGCGTCAAGGGCCTGAAGACCATCGTCCCCATAGCCGCGATCTCCTCCTGGTACGACTACTACTTCGCCAAGGGTGCCCCGTTCTCCGAGTTCGGCCCCGACTGGCTGTCCTTCGCAGTGCAGAGCGACGACGCCTCCAGGCACTGTGCGGCCATGGAGCGCAAGCTCATCAACGGGGCCCCGCGCAGCGGTGACTGGACGCCCCTGTGGACTGAGCGCGACTACGTCAAGGACGCGGCGAAGGTGCGCGCGAGCGTGTTCCTCGTGCACGGGATGCAGGACCTCAACGTCCGCACCAAGCACTTCGGGCAGTGGTGGGACGCCCTCGCGAAGAACGGCGTCGAGCGCAAGATCTGGCTTTCCCAGACCGGTCACGTCGACCCCTTCGACTTCCGGCGCGCCGACTGGGTCCGTACCCTGCACCGCTGGTTCGACCACGAACTCCTCGGCTACGACAACGGCATCGACCGTGAGCCCATGGCCGACATCGAGCGCCACCCCGACCGGTGGGTCACCTCGAAGGTCTGGCCGCCGCACGCTACGCACACCACCACCCTGTTCCCGGCCACCGGCAGTCGGCCGGGCGTGGGGACCCTTGGCCTGAGCAAGGGCACCGGCACGGAGAGGTTCACCGACAACCGGGCGCGCAGCGAGACCGACTGGGCGGCACGGATCGGCAGCACGACGCCCGAGAAGGCCGGCTTCGTGACCACACCGCTCACCCGTGACCTGCGTCTGTCCGGCTCCTCCAAGGTCACCGTCACCGCCACCCCGACCACGTCGACGGCCCATCTGTCCGCCGTCCTCGTCGACCTCGGCCCTGCCACCATCCGGGACTACGCCGACAAGGCCGAGGGCATCACCACCCTCACCAACCGCACCTGCTGGGGTGGCAGCACCAAGCGGGACAGCGCCTGCTTCAAGGCAACGCGGGCGAAGAAGAGGTCCGTCGACTACACCGTGTTCAGCCGCGGGTGGGCCGACCTCGGCAACCACGCCTCCGACCGCAAGGGGGTCCCGCTCACCCCGGGCAAGGCCTACACCATCACGCTCGACCTCGCGGCCACCGACCACGTCGTCCCCAAGGGCCACCGCCTGGCCCTGATCGTCGCGGGCACGGACAAGAACCTCATCGTCCCGCCGTCCACCACCCCGACGCTCGCCCTGGACCTGGCCCGTACGTCGGTTCGCGTCCCGCTTCTCGGCGGCGCCGCCGCGTTCGCCCGCGCCACCTCGGGCGGCACGTCCGCCGTACCCGAAGCCACGGTCCTGGACGGCGTGCGGGCACCGCACACCGCCCAGCGCGTCCCCGGCAACTGACCGGCTCGGGCGCCGGCACCCACCGAGCCTTCCAGGGCCGCGGTGCTTGTTCTGAGAGTCCGGGATCATCCACGACCTGCTGCGCTGGCAGTTGCGGGAGAAGCGGAAACGATCAGCCGACCCGAGCCTGGTGGTCCTGGACACACAGAGCATCCACGCCTCCGTCGGCGTCCCGGCCACGACAACGGGCCGGGACGCCGACGGAGGAGGTGCTGGGCAGGAAGAGATGCTGAAGCTCCTGCGGGGGGCCATCTCTGCGCCCTGGTCCCAGGTGCGAGAGCGGACCAGGTGTTCGGGCAGCGTCCGGACGGTGTCCACCAGGGCGTCCCGGACGTGTTCGGCGCTGCGGCAGTCGGGCAGGTGCAGGAGCATCACGTACCGGGTGGCGCGTGCGACGAGGGTGCCGATCGCCGAAGCGCCGTCTGCCGCTGGGACGTTCGCTGATCGCCATGGGGTCCCGGAAGCGGGGCTGCCGGCTGCGGGTCTGTCGCTGGGGCCTGCGGCGGGTCCGTCCCGAGCGCAGTGCGCGGGCCGGCTCACGGCGCAGTTCCCCGCGGCCCTGGACGTAGAGGGCCTGGTAGGCCGTCTCGTGGACCACATGCGTCTCCGGCCGTTCGGGAAACTGTGCCTCAGAGCTAGGCATATCCGTTCCTGGCTCCACCAGCGGGCCAGGCCGGCCTGGACGAAGACCCGCAGCTCGCGGTTCTGGTGGATCTTCCGGGGCCTGGGGCCTGGGGCGGGGGCAGCGGCTGTCCGCACGGGCTTGAGCGGCGTAGGGCCGGTGGTGCCACTGGCCGGTGGTGCCCGTGGTGCGGTTGCGGCGGATCTCGCGGCTGACGTTCGACGGGCTGCGGCCCAGCTCAGCGGCGATGGCCCTGACCGGCGCTTTCTCCCGTATCCGGTCGGCGATGTAGATCCGCTCGTCCTGGCTCAGGCATCGCGACGAAGAAACGGACGGCGGCACCACCGGACGAACCGGTGATGCCGTCTTGTTCCGGCCGGACGGTCTGCGTCCGTCGCGCCAGCGCCTGCCGGTCTTCGAGTTCACCCCGACGATTCGGCATGCGTCCTCGTTGCTCACACCCTGCTGCATGAGCTGGAAGTATGCAGCTCGCTCGGCAGAGAGCTTCTTGCGGCCCTGAGGGTTCCGTACCTTTCGAATCTCGAAGTCCATCGCATCCCCTGAACTGGGGTGTTGCGACGACCACTGGAACGGAAGGTGTGGGCGACGCAGGGGCCTTCAGCCCGCGACGGTCGGGTCGGCTCGTGCACGGCCTCGTCGGGGCCGGCCAGGGCTGGGGCGGTCGTGGAGGCTTCGTTGAGGCGTCCTGGAGGGCGTCTCAGCCTTTCAGGCCCTCGAGGACTCCAGCCGCGGCCTTCTCGTAGTCGCTCTTACTGAGGCCGTCGCACTCGGCGGTCTTCTTCAACTCCTCGTCCTCGGAGTCCGCATCGAGTGCGGCCTTAAGGGCCTTGGTGCAGGCCTTCAGGTCTTCGGCGCTGGCGGCTGCCGGTGTGATGCCGGCGGTGGTCGGGGTGCTGCTGGGCTTGCTCGGTTTGCTGGTGCTCTCGGAGCTCCCGCAGCCGGTGGCGAAGGCGGTGAGGGCGAGCAGTACGACGCAGGCGGCTGTGCGAGTGCGCATGGTGCCTCCAAGGACGTTGTGTTGTCGATGGGAGCATGCATGGTCCGCACGCCCTGACGCGTCTGGCGAGTTTCCGGACTCGCCCCCGCCGAACGGCAGAGGACGTCGAGCCGATCGGCCATCACCGCTCGATGGGGTCAGTGGGGCTGTTTCAGTCCCATGGCACGGTTGGTGCCAGCGGGACTCGATCGTGAGAGTGCGGGATGTGGCGTTCTGTCGGTCTTGTCATCGCTCGATGGTGTGACATTGGGGCATCGCTGCCGGTCAGGCGTTCGGGGTTCGCCGGGTTGCGGCATGGACATGCACAAGCCGTACCCGAGCGATCTCACCGACGAGCAGTGGGGGCTTGTGGAGCCCGTGAACACGGTGGGCCTCGTCATCGACTGCGTCGTCCTGCCCGCCTCCGCCCACGACAACGCCGCCGGCATCGCCCTGCTGGACGGTGTCGCCGGGTAGTGCGACACGGTGAAGAAGGCCCTAGGTGTAGTGACCCGGAGCGTTGTTGACGCGTGGCCACCATCGCCCAGCCCCGATGACCAGCGACTCCACCGCAAGCGCCGGGGACGAGCCGGCGGCCGGCCCCCGGCCTTCGACAAGTCCCAGTACCGCCAACGCAACGCAGTCGAGCGGTGCGTGAACAGGTGGAAACAGTTCCGTGCGATGGGTGAGGTCGACTCGGGGCGCCCTGCTGATGTTTCCACCAGTGGGTTTCCCCGAGCCGCCTCCCGAGCCCGGCGTGCCCGTCTCCGGGCGAGGCTCTCCACAAACCCCGTTTCGGGGTGTTCAGTTCCTCATGCCTCAGAGGGCCACGGGGTCGGGATGGGTGTTCCCCGCTATCAGTATCTGGTCGTGCTTACCTTTGCGGGGTTGAACAGTTCCGCTTCCCCCGTGGCAGGCCACCGGCCACCGCCGTAATAGCGTCGACGGAACTGCTTCCAAGTGATCCCCCTCGCTGTTTGCCCCCTTCGCAGGGGGTACTCGACGTAGTAGACAAAACGGCGACTGCGACTGAGACGGGGAGTGATCAGCGGTGGCGCGCGATGAGAAGGCCAAGGCCAAGATGGAGCAGGCCAAGGGCAAGGCCAAGGGAGTCGTTGGCCGCGCGACGGACGATGAAGGTCTTGCGGCCGAGGGCCAGACCAAGAAATCGAAGGGCGACATGCGTCAGGCGAAGGAGAAGATCAAGGACGCCTTCCGGCACTGACAGCCGGATACGCTGGGTGGGCCCCCCGCGCGCGGGGGCCCACCACTTGTTTGTAAATCCCGCCGATCACGTAAACGCGCTCTCGGAGGCCAGCGCCCACGTATGGCGTATCTCGGGCCCGCCGGACCAGTGCCAGGGCGTCACCGTGCCCGGAGATGGCGCCTACATCAACACCGGCCTGATCGTCCCCGCGCCGCAAACGACCCGGCCGGCCCCTGCTGGCCGGCCGGGGAGGCTGACAACGCGGAGCATTACCGGGTCGTGCACGGGTGGAGCATGCGATCGGCCGACTGAGAACTACAAGATCTTCCGCGACGGCCGACCGCGTGGCGACGGCCTCCACCACACAGTCCAGCGTGATCGGGCCCTGACCTGCAAAATCACAGCCTTCTGCAACGCGCTTAGGTGGGGAGGCTGTGGTCGAGGAGTTTGGCGGCTGTGCTGAGTGAGCCGGGCATGAGGTGGCGGTAGATCTTGACGGTGATCTCGATGGTCTTGTGGCCCATCCACTCGGCGACGTCGGTGATGGGGGTGTTGTGGGTGAGGCAGTTGGAGGCGAAGAAGTGCCGCAGGCCGTAGACGACCATCCCGTCGGGGATGTCGACCTCGCCGGCCTTCTTGATCCGCTGCCACTGGTTGGCGATGTGGTGGTGCGGGAACGTGCGGGTCGGGTCGCTGGGATGGCGTAGCAGGTAGCCGTCGACGGTGCCGTACTTGTCGGCGTACCACTCGATCGTCTGCCGCACCCGGGCCGGCAGGGGCACGTCGCGGTACTCGCCGGGCCTGCGGTGCTTGAGGCGCTCGTACTGGCGGGTGGTCCGGTTGACCTGTTCGGTGATGCGGTAGACGTCGTCGGCGACGATGTTGTTGACGTTCACCGCGAACGCCTCGCCGTTGCGCATGCCGCAGCCGCTCATCAGATCGGCGACCAGCAGGAAGCTGTCGTCGCCGGCGGTGCGTATCTGCCGCAGCTGCCCGATGGAGGGGATCACCACCCGCTCGGGGTCGTACTGCGGCGGCTTCACCCCCGCGACCGGGTTGTCGTCGAACAGGCCCAGCCGGTTCGCGTCCAGCAGGACCGCCTTCAGCTTGTCGAACGCGTTCGCCTGCGCGGCCAGACCGACCCCGTTGCGCTCCAGGCTCCGGATGAATCCCTCGACGACCTTGTGGTCGAAGGTGTTCATCCGCCGGCTGCCCAGCAGGGGCAGCAGATGGATGTTCAGCAGCGACGCCAGATGCACCACGGAAGCCGGCCCCAGATCCCGCTGGGCGCCCTTCCACTCTGCGGCGTACTCCTCGAACCGCATCGCCCCGTACCGTGCGATCCGCTCCGCCTCCGCCTGACCCCCCGGCGCCGCCTTCTTCGCGTTGTAGACCTCCGTCAAACGCGCGATCGCCCCGTCCTGGGTGGCGAACCCCGACTCCTTCACCCGCTTCCCCGCCGCAGACCTGTACCGGACCTTGTAAGGGTGAGGACACCTCGACCGCCGCGACCGCGGATGCTCACACTCCTTGAAAACGATGAGGGTACGTGTCAGCGGGGTGCGACCACCGGCATCACGGCCGCGCCCCGCCGCGTCCCTTCCCGGCCGCACCCCGTGCGGGCGCGGCCGGGTGCCCGTTACGCGGTCGTGTAGGGGTCTTGGCTGATCAGGTGCGCCTTCAGACCCTCGCCGACGCCCGGCTCCGGGGTGCCCGCCCAGTCCTTGATGAGAACGGCACCCGTGCTGCAGCCCCACGGGTTCCAAGTCCACGCGAGATAACCCATGCCGTGCGCGTCGGCCCAGTCCACCAACCGCCGCATGTAGTCGAAGCCGCAGTCGTCCTGGCCGAACTCACCGATGACGACCGGTACCCGTTGTGCGAGCGGCGCTACCTGACTGTCCCAGCAGGATGCGGTCGCGCAGGCGTTGAAGCTGTACGAATGCCATGACGCGGCGATGTTGTTCAGCGGGTCGTTCGGCATGTGCGTCAGCCACTCGCGCATGTCGTTGGCCCACTCCAGGCCACCCAGCATCAGGACGTTGGTCGCGCCGGTGGTCCGGACCGCGTCGACCAGGTCCTGCATGCCGGCCGTCTCATAGGAAAGGCCCGTGCAGGTACCGCCGTCTCGCCAGCACCGCCAGCCGACGGTCTTGTCCCAGTCGCCGGCGATCTCCGGGTAGGGCTCGTTGAACAGATCGAAGACGACGGCGTCATCGCCCTTGAAGGTGTTGGCGACACTGGTCCAGAACTGGGGGGCGTACTGCGCGTCCGGCATCGGTTTCTGGCACGTCGCGGTGGTGTCCTTGCAATGCCAGTCCGGCCCGTCGGCATAGGCGCCCCGCGTCCAGTGCAGGTCGAGGATCGGGGTGATGCCGTTGGCCACCAGCAGGTTGACGTAGTCCCTGACGCCCTGCTGGTAAGTGGATCCCTTGGGCGAGCCGTTGATGCCGAGCCAGCATTCCTCGTTCAACGGCAGGCGTACCGCGTGGATGTTCCAGGTCTTCATCGCGTCGACGGAAGCCTGGTCGACCGGGCCGCCGTCCCAAAGCCCCTTGCCCTGCACACAGGCGTATTCACCGCTGGAGCGGTCCACACCCAGCAGCCGGTACGGCTTGCCGCTCGCGGTGACGATCTTGTTGCCGGAGACTTTCAGCTCCGGGGCCGGACCACTGGGACCGCCGGTCGGAGTGGCGGTGGGGCTGGGGGACGGGGATGTCACCGAGCCGGTACAGGTCACGCCGTTGAGCGCGACCGACGCGGGTTCCGGATTGGCGCTCTTCCACGCACCGGTGAACCCGATGGAAGCCGAACTGCCGGTGTCCAGAGCCGCGTTCCAGTCGAGGCTGGTGGCGGACACGCGGGTAGCGGACTGGGTCCACGTGGCGCTCCAGCCGTTGGTGACCTTCTGGCCGGAGTCCGGGAAGTCGAACGTCACGGTCCACCCGCGTACGGGGGAGCCGAGATTTGTGATGGCCAGGTTCGCGTTGAACCCTCCCGGCCATTCGCTCTGCACCTTGTACACGACCGAGCAGCCGGTGGCGGCTGCCGACGCGGGCAGGGTGGCGATGGCAAGGCCACCCAGGAGCAGTGCACCGGCGGCGCTGGTGGCCATCAGGGCATGACGACGTTTCACCTGATCTCCTCGTTGCCGTAAGGGATCGATGAGCGCGATACATCATCGTCAATTCATTGACTTATTGAAGTCAATGCGCATTCTGCCCGCTTCAGTCACCTACTGGCTTGAAAGGGTGGCGGCCGTCCGGGCCCACTGCGGGGCGGGGTGGCGGGGTGTCAGTGGTCTGCCGGGACTTCGTACAGGGTGACGACCGAGGTGAAGACCTCCTCGTCGTTCTGTTCCGCCGTGACCAGCATGCGTGGTCGTGCGTCCAGGTCCCGGGGCAGGGGTTTGGCCGTGACCCAGCATGGTGCGTCGAACTCGGCGTACCGCGTGAAGTCGCAGCTCAGGCCGACGACCAGCGTCCGACGCGGGTGGGTCGCCGACTGCGTGGCCTGGCGTGCGGCTTCGAGGAGCAGCATGCCCGGGGCGTGGTCGACGGGGTGGTCGAAGAGGACGGGGTGCGAGGTGTCCGTCCGCAGTTGCCAGCGGAGGGGGACGTCGGTGCACGAGAGCACGACGTCCTGGTAGCGATCGCGGCCCGCGTGCTGCGTGGGCGACGGCGGCGGCAGCGGCAGGACCCGGGCGTTCGCGCTCTCGATGTCGGCGTTCCGGCCACGCAGCCGCTCGTAGACCGCTCGGTCGTGGATCGTGAAACTGGTCCTCGCGGTGGCCAGCCGACGGCCCGCGCGCTCGGCCTCGACGGAGAGCGTGACGGCCGTCGCTCGTTCCTTGCGGTACTTCACGTCGGAGGACGTGATGTGGAGGTCGATCTCGGCGTCGGCGCCGCCCTCGACCCGCAGCCCGTCCGGGTCGACGTCCCAACCTAAGTCCTTCCAGAGCAACTGGTGCCCTAAGGGGACGTCGTACGCGGCATGGGACAGCAGCGGCAGCGTCTGGCGGACCGTCTCGGTCAGGAAGAGCGGGTCGTGCCTTCCGAACCGGGCCAGGTAGAACGCGTGCTCACGCGGCCATCGGGCGGTGACGGCGAAGGTGTCGTCCCCCGTCCGGTGCCAGCTCGTGAGGAGTACTTCGGCGGGATTGGTCTTGTGGGTGTACGAGATGGGCACAGGCGTGGGACCGGTGGTTGCCCGGTTCCGGGCAAGGTTCGTTGGAGGCACTGCAGTTCTCCCCTGTTTGTTCAACGCGCGGCGCGGGGGCCGAGCACTGGTATGTCGACTGTCCGCTCATATAAGATAGTGGTTATTCTTTTTCTTTTTAAGTAACTCGAGGTAACGGTCCATTGGCGGAACACAGGCAGGAACGGGCAATCCGCACACGGGAGTTGGTGCTCCGGGCCGCAGCGGAAGTGTTCGACGAAGTCGGGTACCTCGGTGCGAGCATCACCAAGATCCTGGAGCGGGCGGGCGTCACGGCGGGTGCCGTGTACTTCCACTTCCGGTCGAAGGAGGGGCTGGCCCGCGCGGTCATCCTCGAACAGGCCGCGGATCTGAAGTTCCCCGAGGGGGCGGGCGGCCTCCAGCAGCTCCTGGACATCACCGGCTATCTGGCGGTCGAGATGCAGCGCAACACCCTGCTGCGGGCCGGTGTCCGGCTGGCGGTTGAGCAGGGCTTGGTGGGCAGGAAGGAGTACTCCATCTACGAGTGGTGGGCCGACCGATTCCATCAGGACCTCCTCGTCGCGCGGCAGAAGGGACAGCTGATCGACAGCGTGGACGAGGCCGTCTTCGCCCAGCTCCTGGTCGCCGCGTACACCGGCACGCAAGTCATGTCCCAGCTCTCCACCGGCCGCGCCGACCTGCCGCGCCGGATCACCGACATGTGGCGCTGCCTCCTGCCGGCTCTGGCCCCGCCCGACGTCATCGCCGGCCTGCGGATTCCCGGCGCCGACGCGGACGGCATGGGGTGAAGCGTCCCCTCCGGGTCGTACTGACCGGGGCCACGGGCTTCGTCGGCTCACGGGTCCTGCACACCCTGGCGGCGTCCGCGCGGGGGACCGGCACCGACATCTCGATACGCGCGCTCGGCCGTTCCGCGCCCCCCTCCGCTCCGCCGGGCGTGACGTGGACGGTCGCGGACCTGACGGACCTGAGGAACCGGGGACCGCTGCGCACAGCGGCAAGTGGAGCGGACGTCCTGATCCACCTCGCCTCACGGGTCTCCGGCGACGAGGCCCAGTGCGCGGCGGTCAACGTCGAGGGCACGACGGCCCTGGTCGACGAGGCCGTCCACCGGGGAGTGGACCGCGTCGTTCACCTGTCGACCGCCGCCGTCTACGGGCCGGGCCCGCACCGCGGGATCACGGTGGACGAGATCCCACCCGCGCCGGTCTCGCCGGCCAGCCGCACCCGGCTGGCCGGCGAGATCCCGGTGCTGGCCGCGGGCGGGATCGTGCTGCGCCCCGGGCTGGTCCTGGGGGCCGGTGACCGCTGGGTGGTGCCCGCTCTCGCGGAGCTGCGGGAGCGGGTGCCGGCCCGGTGGGACGGTGGTCGCGGAATGCTGTCCCTGGTGGACGTGGACGACCTGGCCCGGCTGATCACCACCCTGGCGACGGCTCGCGACGCACCGGCGTCCGGCGTGTACCACGCCAGCCATCCCCGCCCCGTCACCAACGGTGACCTGATGGCGGAGCTGACGGCCCTGGACGTGCTGCCCGCCGTCGAGGAGGACTGGCCCTGGGCGACCTGCCTCGACCGCCTGCGGAGCGTCCCCGGCCGCATGAGCGAGCGCCAGTTCTCGCTCCTGGCCCAGGACCACTGGTACGCGAGCGAGGAGATCTGGCGGGCCACGTCCTGCCCACCGGGCCCCGGCCCGCTGTCACGCCTCGCGGCCGCGGCGCCCTGGTACCGGTCGTTCCTCGCCAGGCGGTAGCGGAGCGGCTGGGGAGTGACGGCGGTAGCGGCAGCGGCCGGTCAGGGGCGAGACATCGACGGTGGTGTCACGGCCCGGGCCGACCGTGCCCCGGTCCGCAGGCGGGGGATTGCTGCGGGCCGGGACACGGCCGTTCATGGGTGGGGCGGTGGTCAGAGGGCCGCAGCGGACGGGTTCCGTGCCGCCGGGGCCGGTGTCGTCAACGAGGCGTGCTCTCCACCCGTTCGACCTTGTCCTCGGCCACGGAGTCCCAGGCAGGCTGCCCGGTCGCGGTCCTGGGCAGCCAGCGAAGCGCCAGGACGCCGAGCGCGACGTGGAGGAGGCTGGCCACCGCCACCGCCGCGTGCAGGCCGGTGACGAAGGCCGACTTCGCGTCCGTGATCACCGCGGACGTGAGACCGGGCAGGTGCAGGGTCTCGTCGAGCGTGGGAGCGAGGTCGGGCCCCTGGAGCCGGAAGAGCAGCGCGGCCAGGGAGCCGATGAGCGCGATACCGAGGGCGTTGCCGATCTCGTTGCTGGTCTCGGCGATGGCGCCGGCCGATCCGGCTCGTTCGGCGGGCACCGCACCGACCGCGGTGTCGGCGACGACGCTGAAGGAGATGCCGTAGCCGAGGCCCGCGATGGACGTCGACGCGATGTACCAGCCGACCCCGCCGGTGATGGTGGTGGGGAGCAGGAACAGCAGTCCGGCCGCGATGGAGAAGTGGCAGATGATCAGGATCGTCCGCTTGCCGACGCGGTCGACCACCATGGGTGTGACGACGCAGGTGACGGTGAGGACCACCGCGCCGGGCAGCGCCAGGAGGGCTGCCTGAAGGACAGGAAGGTCCAGGACGGACTGGAGGTAGACACCCGACAGGTAGGCGGCCGCCGACCAGGCGGCCAGCGGCAGCAGGCCCGTGATGATCGCGACGGTGAAGACCCGGTCCCGGAAGAGGGAGAAGTCCATCAACGGGTATTCGAGGTGCCGCTGTCGGCGCACGAACAGTGCCAGGAGCACCAGACCGCCCACTCCCACGAGGACGGAGAGCGTGGAGAACCCTTCGGCGGCCGCGTGCTTGAGGGCGTACACGACACCCAGCAGGCCGGCCGCGGAGGCCACGAGGCTGAAGATGTCGATGCTGCCGGGGCGGGTCGTACTCACTTCACGCAGCAGGATGGGCGCGAAGATCAGGAACAGGGCGATGACGGGTAGGTTGATCAGGAAGACCGAGCCCCACCAGAAGCGTTCCAGCAGGACGCCACCCGCGACGGGGCCGATGGCGAAGCCCGCAGCGAAGGCCGCGGCGAAGATACCGATGGCCTGCGCCCGCCGTTTGGGGTCGCTGAACAGCTCGCTCAGCACCGCCAGCGCCGACGGCAGCAGGGTCGCGCCGGCCACACCCATCAGGGCGCGGGACGCGATGAGAAGCTCCGCGTTGGGCGCGAAGGCGGAGGCCGCGGACGCCAGGCCGAAGACGGTCGCCCCGATCATCAGCAACTTCAGCCGACCGTACCGGTCCCCGATGTTGCCGAACGCGATCAGCAGCGAGCCGACCGCGAAGCCGTAGATGTCCAGGGTCCACAGGGCCTGATCGGCGGTAGGGGTGAGGTCCTGACTGACCCTCGGCATCGCCAGGAACAGAATCGACCCGTCCATGGACACCAGCAGGACCGGCCCGAGTACGACCAGCAGTCCCAGCCAGGCACGCAGGCCGGGTGAGTTGTGTGTGCGCTCTTCCGACATGCCTCGACCGTCGGCCATCGCCCGGTCGACAGCCACCCCCCTGCCGGGGGTACACCTGACAGGTATACCCAGTGGTCCGTGCGATCGGCTTACGCTGGCCGACGTGGAGAGCCTCGGAACGTTCCTGAAGAGCCGTCGTGACCGGGTCACCCCGGAAGAGATCGGGCTGCGCACCCATGGCACGGGGCGCCGCGTTCCCGGGCTGCGACGGGAGGAGCTGGCCCAGCTCGCGGGAGTGAGCGTGGGCTACTACACGCGTCTGGAACAAGGGCAGGCCGAGACGGCGTCGGAGCAGGTGCTCGACGCGCTCGCCCGGGCGTTACGGCTCGACTCGACCGAGACGGCGCATCTGCACAATCTCGCGCGGCACTCTGCGACGCCACGGCTCGCCGAACCCCCTGCGGAAAAGCCCCACCAGCGCGTCCTCGCGCTGCTGGAGTCCCTCGGGGAGGCCACGCCGGCGATCGTCCTGGGGCGCCGCGGGGACGCGCTTGCGTGGAACCGCAGCGGGCACGCGCTTCTCGCGGAGCACATCGACTTCGGGACACCGGACGAGCCGGAGCGGCGCCCGTCGATGCCTCGTATGTTCTTCCTCGATCCGGTCACGCGTGACCTGTACAGCAACTGGCACACGCTCGCCCGCGCACACGTCGCGTACCTCCGGCTCACCGCCGGCCGCTATCCCACCGATGCGCGACTGGCGGGTCTGATCGGTGAACTCACCATGCGCAGTGAAGACTTCTCGGCGCTGTGGGCGGACAGGGATGTCGCGGACTGCACCACGGGGACCATGCACATCCAGCACACGACGGTGGGCACCGTGAGTGTCGACTACCAGGTCTGGTTGCAGCCGGACAGCCCGGACCATCGCCTTGAGGTCTACACGCCCAATGACGCGGGCTCCGCCGACGCCTTGCAGATCCTTTCCCAGCAGAGTCGGGCCCACTGAGGCAGGGCCATGGCAATTGCCGTACTCGAAAGAACGCGCCGACACCGTAAACGCCCGGGCTTTTCACGGTGTCGGCGCTTTCATGCCTACCCGCATATTCATCACCGCCAGGGCACCTGATTTCCGCTGGGCAGCCGCCCCCGCGCGACGGACATGACAAAGAAGTCCGTCGGCCTTGGCCATGGGGGTGCTCAAGTGGTTAGCGTCGATCGAGATCAGGTCCGTACGCGACGCGGAGAGCAAACATGCGACTTGCGCAAGTGATGGAAAACGTGATGGTGCGCTACGCCGATCGGCCGGCTATCGGTGAACGGGCCAAAGAATTCGTGCGGGACCCCGGGACCGGCCGGGTTTCGTATCGTCTGCTCCCACGGTACGAGAAGACCAGCTTCGGCGAACTGTGGGCACGGGTACGCGCGGTGGCCAGTGAATGGCACATGGACGGGCGCCGTCAGCTGAGGCCGGGCGACCGGGTCGCCCTCCTCGGATTCGCCAGCGGTGACTACACCGTCATCGATCTGGCCTGCACCTATCTCGGGTGCGTCAGCGTTCCGCTCCAGACCAGCTCACCCGCGTCACAGCAGAGGGCGATCACCGACGAGACGGAGTCCCGCCTCGTCGCCGCGAGCGTCGAACGCCTGGACAGGGCGGTCGATCTCGCGCTGGAGAGCCCGTCGGTCGAGCGGGTCCTCGTCTTCGATGTCCACCCGGAGGTCAGTGACCACGCCGACGCGTTGGATGAAGCGCGCAGCCGCCTCAAGAGCGCCGGTCGCGCCGTGAGTGTCGACTCCCTTCCCGAGGTGCTCCGGCGGGGGGCCGGTCTTCCTGACGCGCCGTTGTTCGTCCCGGCCGACGGCGACGATCCGCTGGCGATGCTCATCTACACCTCGGGCAGTACGGGAACACCCAAGGGCGCCATGTACACCGATCGCCTGACCAGCGCGATGTGGGGCGGTGCGTGGTCGAAGCTGTTCTCCGAGGGCGAGCGGGTCACCTTCAGCTACATGCCGATGAGCCATGTCGCCGGTCACTCCTCACTGAAGAACACCCTGGCGCGGGGCGGCATCACCTACTTCACGGCGAAAAGTGATCTCTCGACCTTCTTTGAGGACATCGCGCTGGCGCGCCCGACGGAACTCTCGCTGATACCGCGCATATGCGAGCTGATCTTCCAGAAGTACCAGAGCGAACTCGACCGCCGGGCGGTGACGAGCGCTGCGGACCGCGCCGCCCTTGAGGAGCAGGTCAGGGCGGACATGCGGGTAGAACTGCTCGGAGGCCGGGTCGCCTGGGCCGGCTGCGCGTCCGCTCCTCTGTCCGCCGAGCTGACGGCCTTCATGGAGTCCCTCCTCGGCCTCAAGCTGCACAACATCTACGGCTCCACCGAGGCCGCGGCCGTTTCGGTCGACGGAGAGATGCTGAGTCCCCCGGTCATCGACTACAAGCTCGTCGACGTCCCCGAACTCGGCTACTACCGCACCGACTCACCGCATCCACGCGGCGAACTCCTGCTCAGGACCGACGCTCTGATCCCCGGCTATTTCAACCACCCGGAGTTGACGGCCGAACTCCTCGACGAGGACGGCTACTACAGGACGGGCGACATCGTCGCCGAGGTCGCGCCGGGACGACACGCCATCGTCGACCGCCGCAAGAGCGTGCTGAAGCTGTCCCAGGGCGAGTTCGTGGCGACCGCGCGCCTGGAGGCGATCTTCGCCTACAGCCCTCTGGTCCGTCAGACATTCGTGTACGGCAACAGTGAGCGGTCCTATCTGCTCGCTGTCGTCGTCCCCTCCGCCGATGCCCTCACCCGCTTCGAGGGCCGGACGGAGGAGTTGCGGCAGCGGCTCAGTGATTCCTTCGTCCAGGTCGCGAAGGAGGAGGGGCTGAACTCCTACGAGATCCCGCGCGAGTTCCTGATCGAGACCGAGCCGTTCAGCCAGGAGAACGGTTTGCTCTCGGACCACCGGAAGCTTCTGCGCCCGCGCCTGCTGGAGCGGTACCGGGAGCGTCTCGAAGCGCTGTACGCGGACATCGCCGCGCGCGAGAACGAGGAACTGCTGGACGTTCGTCGCGGCGCCGGGGAACGCCCGGTGCTGGAGACGCTCCAGCGCGCGGCGCGGGCGCTGCTCGCGGGATCCGGTGCCGAGGTGAGCCCCACAGCGCGTTTCCGGGACCTGGGGGGTGACTCGCTCACCGCGGTGGCGTTCTCCGACCTGCTCGATGACCTCTTCACCGTCCGCGTCCCCGTGGACCTGATCATCAGCACGGCCACCGGCCTCCAGCAGATCGCCGATCACATCGAGGCCAAGCGCGCGACCGGGCCGGACCGGCCCGGCTTCGCGTCGGTGCACGGACACGGAAGCGTCGAGGTCAAGGCCGCGGACCTCACCCTGGACAAGTTCATCGACCCCCGGACGATCGCTGAGGCCGAGCGACTGCCTTCGCCCGCCGAGTCACCCCGGACCGTCCTGCTGACCGGGGCCAGTGGGTATCTCGGGCGCTTCCTGTGCATGGAGTGGCTGGAACGGCTGGAGAACACGGATGGCCGGCTGGTCTGCCTCGTACGCGGGAAGGATGTGGCGGCTGCCAGGAAGCGCCTGGAGGAGTCGTTCGCCGGAGGCGACGGGCAACTGGCGCGACGGTTCGGCACCTTGGCCGCCGACCGTCTGGAGGTCGTGGCGGGTGACATGGCGGAACCGCAGCTGGGGTTGGGCGACCGCACCTGGCAGAGGCTGTCCCGGGAAGTGGACGTGATCGTCCACGCCGGCGCTCTCGTCAACCACGTGCTGCCGTACAACCACCTGTTCGAGGCCAACGTGGTGGGAACCGCCGAACTGGTCCGCCTGGCGCTCACCGGCCGGATGAAGCCGTTCACCTACATATCCAGCGTGGCCGTCGCCACCTCGCGGCACCCCGCTCTGGGTGAGGACCCCGACGTGCGGCAGGCGCTCCCCGTGCAGCCGGTCGACGCGGGATACGCCAGCGGCTATGCGACGAGCAAGTGGGCGGGAGAGGTCCTGCTCCGTGAGGCCCACGACCTGTGTGGCCTGCCGGTCACCGTGTTCCGGTCGAACATGATCCTCGCTCACAGCGGTTACGGCGGACAGCTCAACGTCCCCGACATGTTCTCGCGCCTCCTCTTCAGCGTGCTCGCCACCGGCATCGCACCGTCGTCGTTCTACCGCGACGAGGGCAAGGGGAAGAGGCCGAGGGCGCACTACGACGGGCTGCCTGTGGACTTCACCGCCGCGGCTGTCGTGACGCTGGGCGGAGGGAACACCAGCGCGTACGAGACGTTCAGTCTGGTGAACCCGCACGACGACGGAATCTCCCTCGACACCTTCATCGACTGGCTGACCGACGCGGGCCATCGCATCGAGCGGATCGACGACTACGCGGACTGGCTGGACAGGTTCGAGACGGCCATGCGGGCACTTCCCGAAGAGCAAAGGCAGCATTCGTCGTTGCCGCTCATTCACGGGTTCAAGGACCCGGAAATCGCCGTTCGCGGATCCGACATCCCCTCCGAGCGATTCCGTGAGGCGGTCCGGGCGGCGAAGGTCGGGGCAGAGAAGGACATCCCGCACATCACTCCCTCGCTGATCGAGAAATATGCCAGGGACCTCACGTCGCTCATGTCCGCGTGAATCGACCGACCGACGAGGCGGCGTTTTCGGGTGACGTCGAGGCGGGCGTCGTACGGCGTCGGGAATTCGCCTCCTTCCGGGCCCGCGCCCGCGCATCGCGGGCGACCGGAATCCGTTCTACTTGACGTACTCCTGGGGGAGTCGTTGCGCGTCACAATTCCGTTGGCCGATAGTGAAGACCGACGGATCGGCGCGAGCGCCGCGATGAAGCGTCGGCGTACTCGACCACCGGTTCGCGTATTTCCGGATACCGCGTCAGACAGACGGTCCGGTCGGCGCACACCCCCATCCGTGCCCCCTTCGAATCGACCACGTCCGCTCCTGCCCGGAATCGCTCCGGCATGCTCGCCGAGGGAAAACGATGATCGACATTCAGGCATACCTCCGGTCCATACCCGCGCTGCAGCAGCCCGACTGGGAAGGCCACACCGCCCTGGAGGAGGTCCGTACGGATCTCGGGCGGATGCCGGCCCTCGTGGACCCCGAAGCCGTACGCCGTCTGCGCGCCCTGCTGATGGAAGCAGCCGCGGGACATCTGCAGGTGATGCAGACCGGCGACTGCGCCGAGGACCCCGCCGAGGCCACCCCCGAGGACGTCACCCGCAAGGCCGCACTGCTCGACGTACTGGCCGGAACGATGAAGCTCGCCTCCGGCAAACCCATCATCAGGGTGGGACGGATCGCCGGGCAGTACGGCAAGCCCCGCTCCTCCCCGACGGAGACCGTCAACGGCACGCAACTGCCGGTGTACCGGGGGCACATGGTCAACCGGCCGGAGCCGGACGCGGTGCTGCGCCGACCCGACCCCCGTCACCTGCTGAGCGGCTACCGGGCCGCCAGCGACACCATGCACTACCTCGGCTGGCGCGGTACCGCCGGCCGGTCCGAGCTGGAGGTGCCGGTGTGGACCAGCCACGAGGCGCTGTTGCTGGACTACGAGTTGCCGCTGCTGCGGCGCGAACCGGACGGCTCGCTGCTGCTGACGTCCACGCACTGGCCGTGGGTGGGGGAGCGGACCCGGGAGCTGGACGGCGCTCATATCGGGCTCCTGGCCGCGGTCTCCAACCCGGTCGCGGTCAAGGTGGGCCCGACCATGACCGACGACGCGCTGCTCGCCCTGTGCGAGCGCCTGGACGCCCAGCGGCGTCCCGGCCGACTGACGTTGATCGCGCGCATGGGCGCCGACAACGCCGCTGAACGGCTGCCCGCACTGGTCGAGGCGGTCGCCCGAGCCGGTCACCCGGTGCTGTGGCTGTCGGACCCGATGCACGGGAACACGGTCTCCAGTCCCGAAGGGCTGAAGACCCGCATGGTGCGGACCATCGTCCGGGAGGTCGAGAACTTCCAGGACGCCGTGAGCCAGAACGGCGGCGTCGCGGCCGGCCTGCACCTGGAGACGACCCCGGAAACCGTCACCGAGTGCGTCAGGGACGAGGCAGGCCTCGACCGCCTGGGCGACAAGTACCTGAGCTTCTGCGACCCCCGCCTCAACCCCCAGCAGGCCATCGAAGTCGTCTCCGCCTGGCGGGGATGAACCCGGCGCCGCACGACAGCGCGCTCACCCCGGCACCCGCGGATCTCCTTCCGCGCGAGCGACCCAGAACGGCGTCACGTCCGGCGCCCAGCGAAGAGAGGACCGACCGGCCCATGCCCGGCATTCCCCCCATCGACCCCTATCCGATGCCCCAGGAGGGCGAGCTGCCGGACAACACCGTCAGCTGGCCCGTGGACCCCCGGCGGGCCGTCCTGCTGCTGCACGACATGCAGGAGTACTTCCTCAAGCCGTTCCCGCGCTCCGAGGCGCCCGGCGACGCGCTGGTCGGCAACACCGCGCTGCTGCGCGAGCGGTGTGCCGAACTCGGTGTCCCCGTCGCGTACACCGCACAGCCCGGCGGCATGACGCCCGAACAGCGCGGGCTCCTCAAGGACTTCTGGGGACCGGGCATGAACCCCACGCCCGAGCACCGCACAGTGGTCCGGCCACTCGAACCCGGACCCGACGACTGGACGTTCACGAAGTGGCGCTACAGCGCCTTCTTCAAGTCCGACCTGCTGGAGCGGATGCGGTCGCACCGACGCGACCAACTGATCATCTGCGGTGTGTACGCCCACGTCGGCGTCCTCATGACGGCGGTCGAGGCGTTCACCAACGACATACAGGCGTTCCTGGTGGCCGACGCCGTGGCCGACTTCTCGGCCGCCCACCACCGGCTCGCCCTCGACTACGCGGCGCGGCGCGCGGGCCGCGTCGTGTCCACCAAGGCCGTCCTGAGCGAACTCGTCGCGACCGCCACCGCGCTCTGACCGCGCCCCACCGCCGAAAGGAATCCCATGGCAAGGCAGGACAGCGCGCACGACCTCCTCGCACGCATCCTCGACGGCTCAGCCGGCGCGTTCGCGCTGGTGCACCGGCCCGAGTCGGTGAACCCCGAGACCCTGGAAGTGCTGGCCGGCGACGTGGCGGAGGTCCCGACCCTCGCCGACCTCGACCTGCCGCCACGGGAAGGGCCGGGCGCACGGACGGAACTGCTCACCCTCATCCCCTACCGGCAGCTCGCCGAGCGGGGCTTCGCGGCTCCCGACGACGGCGCGCCGCTACTGGCCATGACAGTGCGCGAGCAGGCGGCGCTGCCGCTGCGCCCGACGCTCTCGCTGCTGCCGGACGAGCCGGTGAAGGTGACCGACGGCCACTTCGACGTGGACGACGAGGCATACGCGGACATCGTGCGAAGGGTCGTCGCGGACGAGATCGGCACCGGTGAGGGCGCCAACTTCGTGATGCGGCGCTCGTACACCGCCCGGCTGCCAGGGTTCGGCCTGCCCGCGGCGCTGTCGTTCTTCCGCCGCCTGGTGCAGCGGGAGGCCGGCGCGTACTGGACGTTCCTCGTCCACACCGGCGAGCGGACGTTCGTGGGCGCCACCCCGGAGCGGCACATCAGCGTCCACGACGGCACGGCCGTGATGAACCCGATCAGCGGCACCTACCGCTATCCGGCGGGCGGACCGGAGCTGGACGGCGTCCTGGAGTTCCTCGCCGACCCCAAGGAAGCCGACGAGCTGTACATGGTCGTCGACGAGGAGCTGAAGATGATGGCCCGGATCTGCCCGGCGGGCGGCCGGGTGGTGGGCCCCCATCTCAAGGAGATGGCCCGTCTCGCGCACACCGAGTACTTCATCGAGGGCCATACCGACCGCGATGTGCGGGACATCCTGCGCGAGACGCTGTTCGCTCCGACCGTCACCGGTTCCCCGCTGGAGAGCGCGGCACGGGTCATCAGCCGCTACGAGCCGCAGGGCCGCGGCTACTACAGCGGTGTGGCCGCCCTGATCGGCCGCGACGCCGCGGGCGGCCGCACCCTGGACTCGTCGATCCTGATCCGCACCGCCGACATCGACCACGAGGGCATGATGCGGATCGGGGTGGGCGCGACCCTGGTGCGCCACTCCGACCCGGACTCCGAGGTGCACGAGACCCGGGCCAAGGCGGCGGGGCTGCTCGCCGCTCTCGGCGACCCGGAGCCCATCCGGTTCGGGGCGCACCCCGCAGTCCGCGAGGCCCTCGGCGAACGCAACGAACGCATCGCCCACTTCTGGCTGAAAAACCAGGACCCGCACCTCGGCACGAGCGGACCGCTGTGCGGGCGGCGGGTACTGACGATAGACGCCGAGGACACCTTCACGGAGATGATCGCCCATCAGATCCGCTCCCTCGGCGGCGAGGTGAGCGTACGGCGCTTCGACGAGCGCTACGACTTCGACGAGCACGACCTCGTCGTGATGGGTCCGGGGCCCGGCGACCCGCGCGAGACGCACAACCCGAAGATCGCGCATCTGCGGTCCGCGGTCGTCCAACTCCTCGACGAAGGCCGGCCGTTCATGGCCGTGTGCCTCAGCCACCAGGTCCTCAGCACCCTGATCGGCCTCGATCTGGTGCGCCGGCCTGTGCCCAACCAGGGTGCCCAGCACGAGATCGACCTCTTCGGCAGGCGTGAGCGGGTGGGCTTCTACAACACCTTCGCCGCGCGCTGCGCGGAGGACTCCTTCGAGCACCCGGCGCACGGACGCGTCGAGGTCAGCCGCGACCCGGAGACGGGCGAGGTGCACGGCCTGCGGTCGGCCGGCTTCGTGTCGATGCAGTTCCACGCCGAGTCCTTGCTGACCGTCGACGGGCCCCGGATCATCGGCACGCTGCTCGCGGAGGTGGCCGACGGCCGTACGCGCAAAGGACAGCCATGACCATCGCCGTACCGGCGACGCCCGCCCTGGACGCCCGGATACCGGGGTCGAAGTCGCTCACCAACAGGGCACTGCTGCTCGCGGCCGCCGCCGACTCGACGAGCGCCCTCGGCGCACCCCTGGTGAGCGTCGACACCACAGCCTTCCGCGAGGCGCTCAGCGGGCTCGGCGTCCGCGTCGAACCCTCCGACGACCACCTTGTATGGCACGTGACAGGCCTGGGCCGAGGCCCGGTCGGCACCGGGACCGTCTGGTGCGCCGACGCCGGCACGGCCGCACGCTTCCTGCCGCCCTTCGCCGCGACGGGCCTCGGAGACTTCGGTTTCGAGGGCTCCGACCAGCTCACCGCCCGCCCCGTGTCCCCCCTCGCCCACGCCCTGCGGCTGCTGGGGTCCGAGGTCACCACCGGACCCGGCGGGCGCCTGCCGCTGCGGGTGCGCGCGCAGGGGCTCGACGGCGGCGCGCTGACCGTGGACTCAACGCTCAGCAGTCAGTTCCTGACCGGGTTGCTGATGGCGGGCCCGCTGATGCGCCGGCCGCTGACGCTGACCGTGCCGAGGCTCGTCAGCCGGCCCTACATCGACATGACCATCGCCCTGATGCGCCGCTTCGGCGCCGAGGCCGACGAGACCGCCCCCGGCGAGTTCACCGTCCGGCCGACGGGCTACCGGAGCACCGACACACCGATCGAGCCCGACGCCTCCACGGCCTCGTACGTCTTCGCCGCCGCGGCGATCACCGGAACGAGCGTGCGCGTCGCCGGTCTCGGCCGGGGCAGCCTCCAGGGCGACCTGCGCTTCACGGAGGTCCTCGCCCGCACCGGCGCCCGGGTGGAGACCACAGACGAGGCGACCACCGTCACCGGCACCGGCGCGTTCAGGGGCGGGTTCACGGTTGACATGGGCGACATCTCGGACACCTTCATGACGCTCGCCGCGATCGCGCCCCTGGCCGACGCCCCGATCACCGTCAACGGCATCGGGCACGCGCGCCTGAAGGAGTCGGACCGGATCTCCGCCGTCGAGGACAACCTGCGCGCGCTGGGCATCCGGACCGAGACCGGCCACGACTGGATCACCGTGCACCCCGGCACGCCCGCGCCGGCACGGATCGTGTGCCACCGGGACCACCGCATCGCGATGGCGTTCTCCGTCCTCGGCCTGCGCGCCGAGGGGATCACGCTCGACGACCCGGGCTGCGTCGCGAAGACCTTCCCGGGCTTCCACGAGGAGCTGCACCGGCTCTTCCCCCGCCACCGCGTACCGACGGCCGGCCTGCTCGTCCCGGCCGAAGACAGGAGCTGAGGAACGACATGAGGCACGTAGTGATCGCCGGTGACGGCATCGCGGGGCCCGCCACGGCGCTGCCGCTCGACGGCACGGAAGGAGGGCCCCGTTGAGCAGGTTGCGCTGGCTGACGGCCGGGGAGTCGCACGGACCGGCGCTGGTCGCGACGCTGGAGGGTCTTCCCGCCGGTGTCCCGGTCACCACGGAGCTGGTGGCGGACCACCTCGCGCGACGGCGTCTCGGCCATGGGCGCGGCGCCCGGATGAAGTTCGAACGGGACGAGGTCACGTTCGTCGGCGGTGTCCGGCACGGTCTTTCGCTGGGTTCGCCGGTCGCGGTGACGGTGGGCAACACGGAGTGGCCGAAGTGGGACAAGGTGATGTCGGCCGACCCCGTCGACCCTTCGGAGCTGAGGGACTCGGGGCGCAACGCGCCGTTGACCCGGCCGCGCCCCGGGCACGCCGACCTGGCGGGGATGCAGAAGTACGGGTTCGACGAGGCGCGGCCGGTCCTGGAGCGGGCCAGCGCCCGTGAGACGGCCGCTCGTGTGGCGCTCGGCGCGGTGGCCCGGTCGTTCCTGAAGGAGGCGGCCGGCATCGAGATCGTGTCGCACGTGGTGGAGCTGGCGTCCGCGAAGGCCCCGTACGGGGTCCACCCTCAGCCGTCCGACGTGGGCAGGCTCGACGCCGACCCGGTGCGGTGCCTGGACGCGGACGCGTCGAAGGCGATGATCGCGGAGATCGACCAGGCCCACAAGGACGGCGACACCCTGGGAGGTGTGGTCGAGGTGCTGGCGTACGGGGTGCCGGTCGGGCTCGGCTCGCACGTGCACTGGGACCGGCGTCTGGACGCGCGGCTCGCTGCCGCGCTGATGGGCATCCAGGCGATCAAGGGTGTCGAGGTCGGTGACGGTTTCGAGCTGGCGCGGACGCCGGGTTCGCGGGCGCACGACGAGATCGTGATGACCGAGGACGGCATCAAGCGCGCTTCGGGCCGCTCGGGCGGCACCGAAGGCGGCCTGACGACCGGTGAGCCGCTGCGAGTGCGGGCGGCGATGAAGCCGATCGCGACCGTCCCTCGCGCGCTGGCCACGGTCGATGTGACGACCGGTGAGGCCACGCAGGCCCACCACCAGCGGTCGGACGTGTGCGCGGTGCCGGCCNNAAGTTCGGCGGCGACAGCGTCCCGGAGACCCGCCGCAACGTACGGTCCTACCTCGACCACCTCCAGATCCGATGACCGCACCTCTGATCGTCCTGGTCGGACCCATGGGGGTGGGCAAGTCGACCGTGGGCGCGCTCCTCGCCGAGCGGC
>NZ_LIRK01000121.1 GCF_001419765.1 Streptomyces torulosus | reverse complement strand
CCGCCGTACGGCGGCCCCGTGGGCCATCAGGCGTCGCTGTACGCAGCCAACCGGTCCACGCCCTACGGCGGCGGCCCCACCCCGCCGGGCCACGCGGGGTACCCGACGGTCACCGCCGTCGCCCCACAGCCCGGCCCGCCCCGGCGCAAGATGCCCCCGGCCGCGCTCGTCGCGCTCGTCGTGGCGGTGCTGCTGGTGGCGGGCGGCGGCACCTGGGCCGTGGTCAATGTGCTGAACGGCCCCCCGGACGACCCGCCCCGAACGGTGATCGCCAAGTACCCCTACGGCGAGAAGGCGGCCCTCACCCAGCCGCTGCAAGTAGGGGACTGCGTCAAGGCGGTCTGGACGGGGGCGGCGTTCAAGTCGCCGCCCGACCTCGGCGTGGTCGACTGCGACGAGGACTGGCCGGACGGCCAGGTCGTGGCGATCGAGACGGCCTCCGACCACGACGACGCGCGGGACAACGGCCCGCAGCGCTGCGCCAACCAGGCCGACTCGATGGCCGAGGCCCTCCCCGACGCCGGGGTCTACGCGCTCGTGCCCACGAAGGAGGGCTTCACCGCGGCCAAGGGCGGTACGGCATGTCTCGTACTCGGCAAGCACGTCCCGATCGGCGGGGAAGTGGGCCGGCTCCGTGACACGGGCATGAAGCTGTGGCCCACGCAGATGGCCGTCGGAGACTGCTGGGACTACACCACCAGGGACGACAAGGGATACGACGCGCCGCTGACCGACTGTGCCCAAGCGCACACCGACCAGGTCGTCGGATCGGTGCAGGCCCCGGACAGCATGACCTTCCAGGGCGCCCTCGACGAGGGAGGAAAGCTCTGCACCAACAGGTTCGAGACGACTTGGGCGCCCGGCTCCGACCTGATCGTGTCGGGCTGGGTCTCCGACGAGGACGAGTGGAAGAAGGGCTTCAACAAAGTGGTGTGCACGGTGCGCAACGCCGACATCTCCAGGACGACCGGGAAGATACCCACGCCCGGCTCGGTCTGAGGCCCCGGACGCCTCGCGTTCACCTCGGGTTCGTGTGTCCGCTTCCCGTGCGTGCCAGCCTCCCCTCCCTGGGTGTCGAGGGGTGGGAGTGCGGGACATGGAGAGCGAATCGGCGATCTTCGCGGGAGTGGTGTTCGCCCTGTTCGGGGGCGGGCTGCTGCTGTGGACCACCGTCCGGCTGCGGCAGGGACTGCCGGTCGCGCACGGGGTGCGCCCTGTGATGTCGGCAACGCTCGCGAGCGTCGCCGCGGTCGCCGCCCTCCTGCTCGGCGCGTGGTGCTTCGCGCAGATCTGAGGGTGCTCCGGGCGCCGGAGCAGGGAGCGGGCCGGGTGACCACGGGGTGACCCTCCGCATCGGTCCGGAAGGGCCGGTGAACACGCCGGGCGGCAGGAATGGCGGTAGTCGGGTTACCGTTCGAGTGGCCGTTGCGGGCTTTTCCCGTTTGACACGGGGGCGGGATGTACCGTCACACTCCGCAGCGTCAGCATGACCCGATCCCCGGGCCCATGGCCGCGCCTCCTGCGAGGCACCGGCCTCCGGGGGTGCCCGACCCCGGACACAAGGCGACCCCGGGGAGATCCCAGCGTCGACCGGAGAGAAGAGCGAAGTTGTCCCCGACCAGCGAGACCGCGAAGGGCGGCCGCCGACTCGTCATCGTCGAGTCGCCTGCCAAGGCGAAGACGATCAAGGGCTATCTCGGTCCCGGCTACATCGTCGAGGCGAGCGTCGGGCACATCCGCGACCTTCCCAACGGCGCCGCGGAGGTGCCCGAGAAGTACACCGGCGAGGTCCGTCGCCTCGGCGTGGACGTCGAGCACGACTTCGCGCCCATCTATGTGGTCAACGCGGACAAGAAGGCGCAGGTCAAGAAGCTCAAGGACCTGCTGAAGGATTCCGACGAGCTCTACCTCGCCACCGATGAGGACCGCGAGGGCGAGGCCATCGCGTGGCACCTCCAGGAGGTCCTCAAGCCCAAGGTCCCGGTCAAGCGGATGGTCTTCCACGAGATCACCAAGGCCGCGATCCAGGCCGCCGTCGCCAACCCGCGCCAGCTCAACCAGAAGCTCGTCGACGCCCAGGAGACCCGCCGCATCCTCGACCGCCTCTACGGCTACGAGGTCTCGCCGGTCCTGTGGAAGAAGGTCATGCCCCGGCTGTCCGCGGGCCGTGTCCAGTCCGTGGCGACACGGCTCGTCGTGGAGCGGGAGCGCGAGCGGATCGCGTTCCGCTCGGCCGAGTACTGGGACCTGACCGGCACCTTCTCCACCGGCCGCGCCGGCGACCCGTCCGACCCGTCGTCCCTGGTCGCCCGCCTGCAGTCCGTCGACGGCCGCCGGGTCGCCCAGGGCCGCGACTTCGACTCGCTGGGGCAACTCAAGGGCGCGAACGTCCTGCACCTCGACGAGGCGAACGCCCGCGCGCTGGCCGCCGCCCTGGAGAACACCCGCTTCTCCGTCCGCTCCGTCGAGTCCAAGCCGTACCGCCGCTCGCCGTACGCCCCGTTCCGTACGACGACGCTCCAGCAGGAGGCCTCGCGCAAGCTCGGCTTCGGGGCCAAGGCGACCATGCAGGTGGCGCAGAAGCTGTACGAGAACGGCTTCATCACCTATATGCGTACGGACTCCACGACGCTCAGTGACACCGCCGTGGCCGCCGCCCGCGCCCAGGTCACCCAGCTGTACGGCGCCGACTACTTGCCGGCGCAGCCCCGGACGTACGCCGGGAAGGTCAAGAACGCGCAGGAGGCGCACGAGGCGATCCGACCCTCGGGTGATCGTTTCCGCACGCCCGCCGAGACCGGTCTGACCGGCGACCAGTTCAAGCTGTACGAGCTGATCTGGAAGCGGACCGTGGCCTCCCAGATGAAGGACGCGACCGGCAACTCCGTCACCGTCAAGATCGGCGGCACCGCCTCCGACGGCCGGGACGCCGAGTTCAGCGCCTCCGGCAAGACGATCACCTTCCACGGCTTCCTCAAGGCCTACGTCGAGGGCGCCGACGACCCGAACGCCGAGCTGGACGACCGCGAGCGCCGGCTGCCGCAGGTCACCGAGGGCGACGCGCTGGCCGCCCAGGAGATCACGGTCGACGGGCACGCCACCAAGCCGCCCGCCCGCTACACCGAGGCCAGCCTGGTCAAGGAGCTCGAGGAGCGCGAGATCGGCCGCCCGTCGACGTACGCGTCGATCATCGGCACGATCCTCGACCGCGGCTACGTCTTCAAGAAGGGCACGGCCCTCGTGCCGTCCTTCCTGTCCTTCGCCGTGGTCAACCTCCTGGAGAAGCACTTCGGTCGGCTCGTCGACTACGACTTCACCGCGAAGATGGAGGACGACCTCGACCGCATCGCCCGCGGAGAGGCCCAGTCCGTGCCGTGGCTGAAGCGGTTCTACTTCGGCGAGAGCACCGGTGACATCGGCGCGGCCGCCGAGGCCGGCAACGGCGACGGCGACCACCTCGGCGGACTGAAGGAACTGGTCACCGACCTGGGCGCCATCGACGCGCGTGAGGTCTCCTCGTTCCCCGTCGGCAACGACATCGTGCTCCGCGTCGGACGCTACGGCCCCTACATCGAGCGCGGCGAGAAGGACAGCGAGGGGCACCAGCGCGCCGACATCCCCGAGGACCTGGCGCCCGACGAGCTGAACGTCGAGCTGGCGGAGGAACTGCTGGCGAAGCCCAGCGGCGACTTCGAGCTGGGCACCGACCCGGCGACCGGCCACCAGATCGTCGCCAAGGACGGCCGCTACGGGCCCTACGTCACGGAGATCCTCCCCGAGGGCACCCCGAAGACGGGCAAGAACGCGGTCAAGCCGCGGACGGCCTCTCTGTTCAAGACGATGTCCCTGGACACCGTCACGCTCGACGACGCCCTGAAGCTGATGTCCCTGCCGCGTGTCGTCGGCGTGGACGCGGAGGGCCAGGAGATCACCGCGCAGAACGGGCGCTACGGGCCGTACCTGAAGAAGGGCACGGACTCGCGCTCCCTCCAGTCCGAGGACCAGCTGTTCACGATCACGCTGGAAGAGGCGCTGGAGATCTACTCCCAGCCCAAGCAGCGGGGGCGGGCCGCCGCCAAGCCGCCGCTGAAGGAGCTGGGCGCGGACCCCGTCAGCGGGAAGCCGGTCGTGGTGAAGGACGGCCGCTTCGGGCCGTACGTCACCGACGGCGAGACCAACGCGACGCTGCGGTCCGGCGACAGCGTGGAGACGATCACGCCCGAGCGCGGGTTCGAGCTGCTCGCGGAGAAGCGGGCGAAGGCGCCGGCCAAGAAGACGGCGAAGAAGGCGCCCGCGAAGAAGGCGACCACGGCGAAGACCGCCGCCGCGAAGAAGGCGGCGCCGGCGAAGAAGACGGCCGCGAAGAAGGCGACCACCGCCAAGACGGCCGCGGCGAAGAAGGCCGCGACCGCGAAGACGGCGGCTGCGAAGAAGACCGCCGCGTCGTCCGAGGGCTGAGAGGCGTCGAGAGACGTCGGGCGTCCGGCTGAAGGCTGTTGGGCGCCCGGCGGTTCTTGAACCGCCGAGGGTTCGGGAGTGGCCGAGGGTTCGGAACGCCGGACGGTTCGGTCGCGGCCGAGGGTTCGGAACGCCCAAGGGGGCGGGGGTTCGGGAGCTTTGCGGCGGGTGCGGGGGCGTTGTGGCTGGTCGCGCAGATCCCCGCGCCCCTTTGGCGGCGGTGACGCCGAGCGGTGGCTGGAATCTTCACCTTGGTTTTTCTGAACCTGCGCTTTTTACACGACTTGGTGGCGACGTGTGCGTGCGTTCGGGCGTCGGTCCGGGGTGTCGGTGGGTGCCGATAGGCTGAAAGCATGATGCGAGGCGAGCAGCCGACTGCCCTGACTCCGGCCCCCGACGACGCCCTGGCAGCCGACTCCAGGGAGCGCGCGGTACGGGCGCTCTTGCGCCGACCTCAGCTCAAACGGCTGTGGAGCGCACAGCTCGTGGGCGGCGTGGGCGATGTCCTCGCCCTGTTCGTGCTCGTCCTCCTGGCCTTCCAGACGGCGATCGCCGAGGAGGCGTTCGGGGGCGGGTACCGGGGCGTCGCCCTGACCGTCGCCGTCGTCTTCGGCACGCGGGTCCTCGCGACCCTGCTCTTCGGCGCCGTACTCCTCGGCCCCCTCACCTCACTGACCTCGCAGGACGGCCCGCTCGACCGCCGCTGGACCATGGTCGGCGCGGACGGGTTGCGCGTCCTGCTGCTGATCGTCGCGCCCCTGTGGATCGACTGGACACCCGACAACGCGCTCGCGGTGCTCCTGGTGACCGTCTTCGTGACCGGCGTCGCCGAACGGTTCTGGACGGTCTGCCGGGAGAGCGCGGCGCCCGCGCTGCTGCCCGCGCCGCCGCTGGAGGGCGCGACCGTACGCCCGCTGCCGGACCACATGGACGCGCTGCGACGCCTGTCCCTGCGCACCGGATTCGTGGCGGTGCCCCTTGCGGCCGCCACCCTCGTCGTCGTGGCGCTGCTCAACAACCTGCTGGGCGCCGGCCTCGACTGGTTCGGCCAGCACCAGGCGGCGCTCGCCTCGTACGTCGCCGCCGGACTCTTCGCCGCCTCGCTGTCGGTGGTGACCTTCCTCGAACTGCCCAAGACGCGTACCCCGCGCGCGCGGTCCCCGCTGGAGGGGCTGCGCCGGCCCAGGACCGGCACGGGCGTCGACAAGGGCCGCACGGGCGCCATCCCGATCCTGGTGCCCGCATGCGCGGCGGTCGCCGGCGCTGTCGCCGCCGCTGTCGCCGTCGCCGTGCTGCACGCCAAGGACCTGGGCGGCGGCCCGGTGCTGTACGGCCTGCTGGTCGTCGCGCTGACCGGCGGCGTGGGCCTCGGAATCCGCCGGGCGCCGTCCCTGCTGCCCGCGCTGTCCCGCCGTCGCCTCCTCGCTCTGGCCATCGCATTCACCGGTGTCGCACTGCTCGCCGGCGGACTCGTGCCGGACGTCACCAGCGTCGTCCTGATCCTCGGGCTGGCGGGTGTCGCCGCGGGCATCGCCGCCAACACCGGGCACACGCTCCTCGACCAGGAGGCCGAGGAATTCCGGCGGGCCCGGACCACCGAGCACCTCCACGCGGTCGTACGCGTCTTCGTCGCGCTCGCCGCCGTCGTCGCCCCGCTGGTCGCCGCCGCCATCGGCCCGCACCGGCTGGAGAACGGCAAGTTCGTGTTCGCGCACGGCGGCGCCGCGTTCACCCTGATGCTGGTCGGGGCGCTGCTCCTGCCGGTCGCCGCGCTCGTCCTCGCCAAGGTCGACGACCGGTCCGGAGTGCCGCTGCGGCACGACCTGCGGGACGCGCTGCTCGGCGGCGACGACCCCGACCAGGCACCGGCCGAGACCGGGTTCTTCATCGCCCTGGAGGGCGGCGACGGCGCCGGCAAGTCCACCCAGGTCGAGGCGCTCGCCGAGTGGATCCGCGCCAAGGGGCACGAGGTCGTCGTGACCCGCGAGCCCGGCGCCACCCCCGTGGGCAAGAGGCTGCGGTCCATCCTCCTCGACGTGTCCAGCGCCGGACTGTCCCACCGCGCCGAGGCCCTGCTGTACGCGGCGGACCGCGCGGAGCACGTGGACACGGTTGTGCGGCCCGCGCTGGAGCGGGGCGCCGTCGTCATCTCCGACCGGTACATCGACTCCTCCGTCGCGTACCAGGGAGCCGGCCGGGACCTCTCGCCGACCGAGATCGCCCGGATCTCGCGGTGGGCCACGAACGGGCTCGTACCGCATCTGACGGTGCTGCTGGACGTCTCGCCCGAAGCGGCGAGGGAGCGGTTCACCGAGGCGCCGGACCGGCTGGAGTCCGAGCCGGCCGAGTTCCACGAGCGCGTACGGGCGGGATTCCTGACGCTCGCCGCCGCCGACGCCGGACGGTACCTGGTCGTCGACGGCGGGCAGGACGCGGAGGCCGTCACCACCGTCATCCGGCACCGCCTCGACGTGATGCTCCCGCTGTCCGAGGCCGAGGTGAAGGCGCAGGAGGAGGCGCGGCGCAAGGCCGAGGAGGAGGCCCGCAAGAAGGCCGAGGAAGAGGCCGCCCGTAAGGCCGAGGAAGAGCGGCTCGAGCGGGAGCGCCAGGAGGAACTCGCCCGGCTGCGCGCCGAGGAGGAGGAGCGCAAGCGGCGCGAGCTGGAGGAGGCGCAGCGGCGCGAGGCCGAACGGCAGGCCGAGGAGGCCCGGCGACGGGCCGAGGAAGCGCGGCGCCGTGCCGAGGAGGAGCAGGCACGGCTCCTCGCGGAGGAGAAGGCCCGCGCCGAGGAGGAAGAACGGCGCCGGGTCGAGGAGGAACGGCGACGCCGGCAGGCCGCGGAGGAGCAGCGACTGCGGGCGGAGGCGGAGGCGCTCCGCCTGGAGAAGCAGCGCAAGGCCGAGGAGGCGCTGCTGCGCGCCGAGGAGGCGCGACGGATCGCCGCGGAGCGGGCCGCCGCTGCGGAGGCCGAGCGGGTCGCGGAGGCCGCGCGGGCGGCAGCGGCGGCGGCCGAGGCGGAGCGTGCCGCGGCGGCTGCTCGGGCGGCTGAGGCGGCGGCTGCGGCGCCTCGGGATGCCGAGGCTTCTCGGGGGGATGACGGCGACGGGGAGCGCGGCGGTCGATCTGAGTGGGGCGAGCGGGGCGGTTCGGGTGACGCCACCGTGCCCACGCCTGTGGTGACGCCCACGAACGCGTCCGGGGGGCCGTGGGACGAGACGGCTGTGCTGCCGCCGGTTCGGCCCGGGGGAGGGACGGATTCCGAGACCACGGCGAAGCTGCCTCGGCCGCCTGAGCCGTCGGCGGAG
>NZ_LIRK01000120.1:12325-13180 GCF_001419765.1 Streptomyces torulosus | reverse complement strand
TGCGCGTTCGAGGTCGCCGCGGCCGACCAGGGCGCCTCGACCACCTACCTCGACCCCTCCGGCTCGCAGATGGGACACAAGGAGTCCGTCCGGGACACCGCCCGGGTGCTCGGCCGGATGTTCGACGCGATCGAGTACCGCGGGGACAGCCAGGCCAACGTCGAGGAGCTCGCCGCGTACGCCGGCGTGCCCGTCTACAACGGCCTCACCGACGACTGGCACCCCACGCAGATGCTCGCCGACGTGATGACCATGACCGAGCACAGCGACAAGCCGCTGACCGGCATCGCCTTCGCCTACCTCGGGGACGCCCGCTTCAACATGGGCAACTCCTACCTGGTCACCGGCGCACTGCTCGGCATGGACGTCCGTATCGTCGCCCCCCGCTCCTACTGGCCCGCCGAGGAGATCGTCGCCCACGCCCGCAAGCTCGCCGAGATCAGCGGGGCGCGGATCACGCTCACCGAGCAGGTCGAGGAGGGAGTGCGCGGCGCGGACTTCGTGGCCACGGACGTCTGGGTGTCGATGGGCGAGCCGAAGTCCGTCTGGGACGAGCGGATCGCCGCGCTCTCCCCGTACGCGGTGACCATGGACGTGCTGCGCGCCACCGGCAACCCCGACGTCAAGTTCCTCCACTGCCTGCCGGCCTTCCACGACCTGGGCACGAAGGTCGGCCGGGAGATCCACGAGAGCCACGGCCTGGACTCGCTGGAGGTGACCGACGAGGTCTTCGAGTCCGAGCACTCGGTCGTCTTCGACGAGGCGGAGAACCGACTCCACACGATCAAGGCGGTTCTGGTGGCGACCCTGGCCTGAGCGGGCCCTGTCGGCGGGCGCGGCCCGGTCGGCGCCGAC
>NZ_LIRK01000120.1:0-12300 GCF_001419765.1 Streptomyces torulosus | reverse complement strand
CGCACCGGACGCCGCGAGCTTTCCGGCAAACCCTTCCGGTCACAGCACTAGGGTCGTGGTAAGCGTCCGTCCGCTTACTGACTTGGAAGCGTTCGACTTCGCGCAGACGGGCGGCGCGTGAGGCGTTGCCGTCGAGGCTGCTGGTCTTACGCCGACCTTTTGACCTTTGTCCTTCGGCCCGCCGTGGTCTCCGCTGGTGAGCGCACGCGCTTGGAGGCATCGAGAAGATCCCGTGCGGTGGGCCGGGGCTGGGCCAGCGTCCTACGCAGGGAGCCTGGCGTCATGCCTCCTCGGCGCCGCGGGCCGGTACGGAGCCGTACTGGCTGCGCAGGCGGGCCTTGAGGATCTTGCCGGTGGCGTTGCGGGGCAGGGTGTTGACGAGGACGACCGACTTGGGGAGCTTGTACTTGGCGAGTCGGCCAGACAGGGAGTCCATGATGTCGTCGGGCGACACCTCGGCGCCCGCGCGGGGCACGACCAGCGCTCTGCCGACCTCGCCCCATCGTTCGTCGGGTACGCCGATCACCGCGCATTCGGCGACCGCGGGATGCTGGTAGAGGAGTTGCTCGACCTCTGCGGGGTAGACGTTCTCCCCGCCGGAGATGTACATGTCCTTGATCCGGTCGACGATCGTGACGTACCCCTCCTCGTCGACGGTGGCCGCGTCTCCGGAGCGGAACCAACTCCCGTCCACGAAGGCCTCCTTGGTCGCTTCGGGCCACTGCCAGTAGCCCTTCATCACGTTGCGGCCCTCGATGATCACCTCGCCGATCTCGCCCGGTGCGACATCGGTGAGGTCGGGCCGCACCACGCGTACGTCGGTGAAGAAGCAGGGCGTGCCGGCCGAGCCGGCCTTGCGGATGCTGTCCCGTGCGCGCAGGCCCAGTGCGGCGGGGGCGGTCTCGGTCAGGCCGTATGCCTGGAGGAAGGTCAGGCCACGGTCCTGGTACGTGTGGATGAGGGCCTTGGGGACGGGTGCCGCCGCGCACATCAGGAGCCGGATCGACGACAGGTCGGCCGTCGCCCACCGCGACGACCGGGCCATGGCCTGGTACATCACGGGTACGCCGAACATCCTGGTCACCCGGTGCTCGGCGATGACGTCGAGCACCCGTTCCGGGTCGAAGCCGCGCATCAGCACCGACGTCCCCCCTTTGAGGAAGCCCGGCAGGAAGACGGTGTTGAGGGCGGCGGTGTGGAACATCGGTGCCACCACCAGAGCGACGTCGTCGGAGGCGATGTCCACGTCCAGCAGGATGTTGAAGCAGTTCCAGGCGATGTTGGCGTGGGTCAGCATGACGCCCTTGGGACGGCCGCTGGTGCCGGAGGTGTACTGGATCATGCACACCTCGTCGAGGCCGACCGTCTCGTCCAGGGGGTTGTCCGGCGCGCTCGCGAGTAGCTCCTCGTACGCGCTCCCCACCTCGACGTAGTGCTTCACCTCCACGTCGTCCCTCAACGCGTCTACGACATCGGTGAGTTCGGCGTCGTACAGCAGTACCGGCGCCCCGGCGTCCCCCAGGATGAAGGCCAACTCAAGTGCCGCGAGGCGGGTGTTGAGCGGGACGAGGACGGCGCCCAGCGCGTTCGCGGCGAACAGGGTCTCCACCAGGGCCGGATGGTTCGCGCCCAGGTAGGCCACCCGGTCGCCGTGGCCGACCCCGAGGGCACGCAGGGCCTGAGCGAGCCGCGTCACGCGCGCGGCCAGCTCTCCGTAGGACAGGCATCCACCGTCGTGCACGACGGCGGTGGCCTCCGGTGCCATGCGGGCGCGCCGCGCGGGCCACGAGCCGAGCCCTTGATTGCGCATGGTGCGTCTCTCTTCTCTCAGATCTCTCAGAGCCAGTCGGGCCATGTGTAGTCGGCCGAGTCGTCGTGGTCCCGGCGGGGCGGCAACGGGGCGAGCCGCCCCCGGGAGAAGACCAGCGGCGAGACGCCGGTCTTCTCCACCCCGAGTTCCCGTACGCGGCCGAGGACGAAGTAGTGGTCGCCGAGGGTCCACACGTCGGCGATGTCGCAGTCGATCCAGGCGGCGACGCCCGCCAGGACGGGGCTGCCCGAGGGCGCGCCGCGCCACGGGTGGCGGTCGAAGACGTCGGGGGCCTTGGCGCTGACATCCCGGCAGAGGCCCTCCTGGCCGGCGGCCAGCACGTTCACGCAGAAGGCGCCGCCGGCCATGATCCTTGGCCAGGTGGTGGAGGAGCGGCCGGGGAAGAACGCGACGAGCGGGGGGTCGAGGGACACCGAGGTGAACGAGCCGATGACCATGCCGACCGGGGGGCCGTCGGGTTCCTTCGCGGTGACCACCGTGACACCCGTCGGGTAGTGGCCGAGCACGTGCCGGAACCGGCCGGGGTCGTCCGCCGGGCCGCCGCCGGGCGTCGTCGCGGCGGACGTCGACCGGTTCACGCCGGGTTCTCCACGCCGAGCAGAGAGCGGGCGTATCCCGTGGCCCACCAGCTGTGCTGGGCGTTGATGTGCGTCTTGTACGTGGCGACGTCGCGCAGGTACCGCTGCATGCGCTCGCCGTTCGCCAGCGCGCTGGAGCCACTGGCCGAGGCCAGCATCTCGACGGCCTGGCAGGCGAGTTGGCCGGACTGCCGGGCCGTGAGGGAGAGGGCCTGGTCGTCCAGTTCGGAGAAGGGCTCGCCCCCAGCCAGGCCCCGGGCCGCGTAGGCGGTGTAGTCGTCGGTGACCGACAGGATGATCCGCTGCGCGCTGTCGGCCAGGGCCGTGGCCAGGCCGAGGTTGCGCTGGTGTTCCGGATCGTGGCTGCGCGGCTTGAAGGGCGGCAGCGGGCTGTTCTTGGTGGTGATGATCCGCTGGTACTCGTCGACCGCGGCCCAGGCTGTGCCCGCCACGATCGAGCACAGCTGGATGTTGAAGAACGCCATCAGCCGGCCCGCGTACATCGGGTTGCCGTGCAGTTCGACACATGGTCCGCCGGTGGCGTCGTTCGCCAGGAGGTGGGTCCTGGACACGTACTCGTGCGGGACGAGGACATCCTCGGCCACGACGCTGTTGGAGCCGCTGCCGCGGAAGCCCAGGATCTCGCCCCAGTTGTCGAGCATCCGCCAGCCGGAGGGGACGAGCACCAGGCCCGGCGTGGGCATGCCGCCCTGCTCGTCGACGATGAGCACACCGCCGAGGAAGTGCGTGGAGACGTTGACTCCGGAGGAGTAGTCCCAGCGGCCGTTGACCAGGTACCCGTCGGGGGTCCTCGTCGCTGTGGCGCTCGGGGCGATCGGCAACGGGGCTCGGAAGTCGCCGTCCGGCCCGAACACCTCGCGCTGGGTGCTCTCGGGGAAGCGGCCGGCCACCACCAGGCTGTGGGAGGCGGCCAGACACAGGTTCCAGCCGCTGGACGGGCAGCCGCGGGCCACCTCGGTGACCATCCGGGAGTAGGTCCGCAGGTCGAACTCGTAGCCGCCGAAGCGGCGTGGCTGGAGGGACCGGTAGAAACCCGCCTCCAGGAACGCCTTGTGCGTGTCCTCGGAGATCCCGGTCCGCTGTTCGGTCTCGTCCTGATGATCACGTAGCCAGGCCCTCATGCCGGCGGCCCGGCGCACCAGTTCCTCCGGTGTCAGGTCCGGCTCCGGCTGCGGAATCTCGATGATTTTCTCGGCTGCCTCGGTTGTCTCGGACAATTCGCACCCCATCCGCTGCTGTTCTGGGTCGGCCTGAAGGGAGTGTCGGCAGCGCGGCGAAGGACCGTCCAATGCCGGTAACTGTGGGCTTGATGAGTGCCGTGCATCACAGCAGGTCGGAGGGGGTGACGGGAATGCCGCACATTTCTGCCTGGTGACGTGCGGGGAAGCGCGCTGTAACCTGGCGCGGACCACGACGCCGTGGACCTCGCCTTTCTGGAGGGCTGAGTGGAACTCCGGAGCCTGCGCCATTTCTCGGCGCTCGCCGAGACCTTGAATTACCGGGTCGCCGCCGAGCGTCTGCACCTCACCCAGCCCGCGCTGACGCGCTCGATCGCCGCCCTCGAGCGTGAGCTGGGCGTCCAGCTGTTCGACCGCGACAAACGGCATGTGGCGCTCACCGCCGACGGCGCGGAACTGCTCGAACGGGCGGGCGAGGTGCTGGCCGACGCCGAGCGGCTCTCCGCCACCGCGGGCGCCATCCGGGCCAGGCGACGGGACGAGGTGCGGGTCGCGTGCTACGGCGTGGCTCTGGCCGAACTCACTCATCCGGTCATCGAGGCGTTCTGCGAGCGGTATCCCAGCGTCACGATCCGGGTACACGAAGTGGACTTTCACCAGGGTCTCGCCCCGCTGCTGGCCGGCGAGTACGACGTGGCGCTGTTGCCCCTGAACGTCGACATGCCGGGCCTGACACGCGTACCGATCTTCACCGAGCCCCTTACCGTCGGGCTGTGGAAGGGGCATCCGCTGGCCTCGGCCGCCGCGGTGGACGTGACCGAGGTCTTCGATCAGCCCTGGGTCACCCCCGAGCCGGGCCTCGACTTCTGGGTCGGCGGACGAAACGGGGACGACGACGCCCCGACGGTCGGCTCCCACGCCCGCTCGGCCCTGGACATGTCCTTGAAGATCGCCTACCAGCACATGGTGGGACTGATGCCGCTGTCGGCCACCCGGATGTTCCCGCACCCGGGAGTGGAGAACGTCGCTCCGAAGGAGCCCCTCGGCTTGGTGGCCGCAGTCGCCTTTCCGGAGGCCGGTCACTCGCCCGCCGCCCCGGCCTTCGCCGAGCTCGCACGCCGGGTGGCCCGACGTGCGAGCGGCGTTCCGTACGCCGAACTCGCCCGGTAGAAGCGGTCAGCCACCGTACGGTGGCTCGCCCGCCCAGGCCGCGTGCAGGACGGCGCGCAGATCGTCGGCGGACGCCGGGCGGGGATTCGCGTACGGCGCCCCGAGAGCGACATCGACCGCACGGTCCACGTCGGCGGCGGTCAGACCCAGGTCGGCGAGCGATCGCGGGATGCCCAGCCGCTCGCCCAGCTCGTGCAACTCCCGTACCGGATCCGGGACATCGAGCGCCCGGCGCAGCGCCGCCAGTGCCTCGGGAACCGCCGGCGCGTTGAAGGCCAGCACATGGGGCAGGACGACGGCGTGTGTCTCGGCGTGCGGCAGGTCGAAGGTGCCGCCGAGCACATGGCAGAGCTTGTGGTGCAGCCCCATGGTGGTAGCGCCGAGACAGGCACCGCACAGCCACGCCCCGTACAGCGCGCGGCTGCGCGCGTCATGCCCCGAGGGGTCGGCGACGATCTCGGGAAGGGCCGCGGCCAGCGCCCGCACACCCTCCTCCGCCATGAGGGAGACGATCGGAGTGGAGTCCGGGGCATACAGAGCCTCGACGGCGTGCGCGATCGCGTTCATGCCGCTCGTCGCGGACCCCACGGGCGGCATGGTGAGCGTGAGCAGCGGGTCGTACACGACGCTGCGCGGCAACACCTTCGGGTCGCGCCCGGTGCGTTTGACCGCGCCCTCGGTCAGGCCCCAGACGGGTGTCATCTCCGATCCGGCGTACGTCGTCGGGACGGCGACGATCGGCAGGCCGGTCCTGAGCGCGACGGCCTTGGCCAGGCCGGTCACGGAACCGCCGCCGACCGCCACGCAGCCGTCGGCCCGGGCTTCGCGAGCCGCTTCGACGGCCAGGTCGGCGACCTCCACCGGGACGTGCGTCACCGCCCCCACGTGCAGCCCGGCGCAGGTGTCGCCGAGAGACGCGGCGACGGCACGGGCCGTGTCCAGGCCATGGTCGTCGCACAGCACGAGGACGCGGCCGAGGCCGAGAAGCGCGACCTCGTCGGGCACCGCGTCCGGGACGGCACCCGACCGGAAGAGGACGCGCATCGGCTGTGCCTGGTAGGTGAAGTCCAGGGCCTCGCCCTTCACACGATCACCGGTTGCAGCACGATGTTGAAGCGCGCCCGGCGGAAGGGGTTGGCCAGGCCCGACTCCGCGGCCTCCTCGGGGGAGTCCACCTCGACGAACTCCTCGACCAGGCTCTCCTTCACGGCGAAGACGGCGTCCGACTCCAGATAGTCGCTGCCCGCCACGAAGATGTGCGTCGTCACCGGGCTGTACCCCTCGGCGCCCACGATGAAGTGGACATGGGCGGGACGGTAGGGGTGACGGCCGGTCGCCTCCAGCAGCGAGCCGACCGGCCCGTCCGTCGGAATGGGATACGGGCTCGGAACGCACGAGCGGAACCAGAACCGCCCCTCCGCGTCCGCGGTGAACAGCCCGCGCCCATTGCCCGGCGGCTGCTTCTCCGGCTGCTGGACGTCGTAGAAGCCCTGGTCGTCGGCCTGCCACACGTCCAGCGTCGCACCGGGCAGCGGGGTGCCGTCGACGGAGACGACCCGTCCGCTGATCACACACGGCTCGCCGCCGCCGACCAGATCGATGTTCGCCCCGAGTTCACGGACCGGGGACTCGGTCATGTGGAAGGGGCCGAGCACCGTCGAGTCGGTCGCGGCGGCCGCCTTGTGGTCGTTGATCGTCTCGACGAGCATCGACACACCCAGGACGTCCGACAGCAGGATGAACTCCTGCCGGGTGTCGTCGCACATGTGTCCGGTCGCGGTGAGGAAGTCGATCGCCCGCTCCCACTCGGCCTGGGTCGGCTCGATGTCCCGCACGAAATCGTGCAGGTGACGCGTCAGGGAGGCCAGCACCTCGCGCAGTCGGGGATCGGAGGTGTGGGCGAAGCTTTCCAGCACCGCCGTCGTCGTCTCGGGCTTCGCGGTCTTCGCGGTGAGGTCCATGGCCGCTCAGCCCCGCCCGAGGATCTGCCGCAGCGCGTCCCGCAGTGCGACCGTGACGTCACCGGTGGCGTCCTGGCGGCGGAAGGCCACATGGTTGTCCGGCCGGACCAGCAGCGCGCCCGAGTCGCCGATCTCCCGCAGCCGGGCCCAGTCGCCGTACGGGTCCTCGTACTCCTGGCCGGGGCCGATGACCGCCGTGGCGATCTCCAGGCCGAACTCCTTGCCGAGGATGCGGGCGGCCTCCGTCCAGGGCTCGCCGCCGATGCCGGTGATCAGGGTGAACCGGCCGTTCCCGCCCAGGTCCAGGGTGGACAGATTGCGGGTGCCGGAGGTGATCCAGGCGTGCGGGAGCTTGGCGCCGGGGCGGGTGCTCGGCTGGAAGTGCAGCTCGGGGTCGCGAGCGAAGCCGGGGTCCGGTGTGCCGTCCGGGACGATCGCGGCGGAGGCGTAGCGCTGGTTGAGGTCCACGCCGTGGGCGTTGAACTCGTACGCCTTGAAGGCGATCGCCTCCCGCAGCCGCGACCGCTGCCCCTCAGCCTCCTCGGTGGTGTCCTTGCGGGCGGCGATGTTCCGCCACAGCTGTTCGGGGGTCTGCGGCGCCAGGCCGCCGAGCGCCTCGAAGACGGGTGCCGTCTCACCGATGGACCGGTTGGCCCGGGTGACGACCTGCTTGCCGACCGGCGCGCGCTCGTCGCTGTAGGTGTCCAGCAGGGACGGGGACGCGATGCCGTCCAGGACCAGCTTCAGCTTCCATGCCAGGTTGTAGGAGTCCTGGAGGGAGGTATTGGAGCCCAGCCCGTTGGACGGAGGGTGACGGTGGCAGGCGTCGCCCGCGCAGAACACCCGGCCGTTCGAGTAGGTCTCGGCGTACATCTCGTTGACCGTCCACGCGGAGGACGACCTGATGGTGACCGGGATCTCGTCGTCGCCGATCAGCTTGCGTACGACGGACAGGGCGTACTCCTCGGTGAGGTCCGGCGGGCCGGCGTCGACGTCGTAGCCCCACACGATCAGCCACTCGTTCCACGTCCGTACGCAGCGCACCAGGCCGGCGCCGATGCCGCCCACGGTCGCGCCGGGCGCCAGCACCCAGTAGAGGGTGGCGGGGCGGTGCGCCACGTACTTGGTGAGGTCCGCGTCGAAGACGATGTTGATGCTGCCGGCCACGCCCATCTGGCCGCCCATCGGCAGTCCGGCGTCCTCGGCCACCTTGCTGCGGCCGCCGTCCGCGCCGATCAGGTACTTGGCGCGGATGGTGTACGTGTCGCCGCGCAGCCGGTCGCGGACCGTGGCGGTCACGCCGTCGGCGTCCTGCTCGTGCGACAGGTACTCGGTGCCGAACCGTAGTTGGCTTCCGCGTGCTGTGGCCGCGTTCACGAGCACCGGTTCCATGAGGTGCTGCGGCATGTCACACATCCGGGTGGGGCTGGCCAACTCGTGCGCGGCCTGCACGAGCGGCTCGTTGCCCCAGGACCTCAGCCGGCCGAGTTCCTCGCCCGCGAGGGCTGTGCAGAAGACGGTGTTGCCCATCAGGTTCTGCGGAGTGGCCTGGGCGATCACGTCCTCTTCCACACCGAGGTCACGCAGCACTTCCATGGTGCGCTGGTTGGTGATGTGCGCCCGGGGCGTGTCCGCGAGGCGTGAGTAGCGGGTGACCATGACGTTCGGCACGCCATAGGTGCTCAGCGCCAGTGCGGCGCTCGCTCCCGCGGGGCCGCTGCCCACGATGAGCACCTCGGTCTCGACAGTCGGCACGGTTGTCACGGTTGTCATCGGGACGTTTCCTCCACTGCCGCCAGTCGCTTGTTCAGCCAGGTCATCAGTGCCTCGGCCACGTCGTCGGAGTTCTTCTCACCCATGGGCAGGTGACCGTTGCCCGTGAGCCCCAGGTCCGCCAGGCGCAGCAACTCGATGTCCGCACCGGCCTGGGCGAGGTAGTCGGCGACACCGTGCTGGAACCCCGCGAACGGCGAGGCGTCGGCCGCGACCACGGCGATCGGGAAGCCTCGCAGCCCTGGCAGGGACCGCACGGGGCCGGCGTGTTCGTCCTGGACCAGGCAGTCCTGCGGCCCGTCGCCCCCGGCCTCGCGCAGCCGGGTGCGCAGTTCCTCCGGAGTCCGCACCGGCGGCTCGTAGGTGATCGGGGCCGCGGTGAGCCCCCACTCCAGCTTTCCGAGGCCGGGCAGTTCGATGAACGGGGGTCCTATCGGCTCGATGGAGACGACGGCCTTCACCAGCCCGGGCCGTGCATCGGCGACCAACCAGCCGAAGGGCGCCCCCATGGAGTGGGTGATCAGCACGGCCGGTCCGATCCGGTCCAGCAACTCGGCCCCGCAGCGCCGCATCTGCTCCTCGTTCTCGGCGAAGGTGGGCAGCGTCGGGCCCTGGCTCGCCATCACCTGGTCCAGCGCGGAGTCGTCGCCGACCTCGCCGCTGCCGGGCCACTGGCTGCCGGGGCGTCCCGCCCCGTCGCAGAACAGCCAGCGGATGAACTCGTACGTCGGTGCCGCGCCCTCGATGGGCCCGAGGACATCAGGGTGGTACGGGGAGCGCCCGTGACCTGGGCGGTCGACCACGTACACGGCGTAACCGGCCTGGACGAACCGGGTGGCCCAGCCGGGGCGGCCGTCAGGCGTCGACAGGTAGTCCGTGCCCTGGCCGCCGCCCCCGTGGACCATCACCACGGGCAGCGGATGCCGGAGATCGGCCGGGACCTGGTACTGGACGTACATCGCGGCCTCGGCGGCGGTCCCGGCCTCGGTCGGCTTGCGCCCGACACCGACCCAGAACGCGCCTTGTTCGCTGATCGTCAACGGCGAGGCGGCCCGGGTCGGCTCGGCGGTTCCGGGTGGTGGGGAGCTGGTCATCGGCGAACCTCCGTTACGGCTTCTGCGCCCATGCCCAGCACTATTGGTGACCGGCTCCCGGGCGGTCCAATGCCGGTTGGGGACGCCGTGATGCATGGCGCTCATCAGCGTCCCGGAGGGCGGCTACTTCGGCGGGAGGGTGCGCGTGGGGGCGAGGGTGACCGGGGCGTCGGTGCAGAGCGCGGCCTCCAGTTGCTCGACGACCGGCAGTTGCGCCATCCAGCAGGCGGACGTAGTCGCTCTCGCCGAGCGAGCGGCGCTCGCCCTTGCGGCCGGTGTGCCGGCGCAGCCGGTAGCACAGACGGGCGGGCAGGCCCGGCCGGTAGCACAGCAGCCCGGCCACCGAGAGCCGTCCCCGGCTGCGGCCGGACACCTTGACCCTCGGGGTGATGCCGCGCCGTCCCCAGGTGCGGCCCTTGGGCGGCCGACCGGTCACGCCCGCTTCGTCCTCGAAGCAGAGGAACGCGCCGGTCGCCGCCCGGAGGGTTTTACCTCCCGCCAGGTCACCTCCCGCCATGCGGTGATAGCGTCCTCGTCGCGCTCGGCGGCAGGCCGGGCGGGCATCTGCACGCTGTAGCCCATCCGGCGCAGCAGCCGGGTCACCCCGGAGACGCTGTAGGAGATGTGGAACTTCCGCCCGATCAGCGTGCGTACCCGGGCGGCGGTCCACACTTGGTCATCCACCCAGCCGTGCGCGGCTGGCCCCTCGTCCAGCCAGGCGGCGAGCTTGGCCCGCAGGTGAGGGCCGAGCCGGCAGTCGTAGCCGCAGGGGCCTCTGGAACGCAGCGCCTCGCGTCCGCCCGTCCTCCAGATGCGGCGCCACTGGTAGACCGACTTCTCACTCACCCGTGACTCGCGTGCGATGCACGGGACTTCCGCGTCCTTTTTGAAGAGGTCAACGGCCCGCATCCGTATCTCTTCCCGGCGCCTTCGCTGCTCGGCGGTCAGCCCGCCCCCGTCCGGATACCGCATGTCTTCCGGCGTACCAGCCCGGACGGACCACGTCACCAGTCCCGACACAGATCCAGCCCCCGAAACGCCGAAGTCAGTAGTCGGCCCGGCGCAGTTCACGGTCCGCCGCTACCCGCGCGAACTGGTCGACCATCTGCGCGGCCGGGGCCGCAGGAAGGTGCTGTTCGGTAGCAACCACCCGATGATCACACCCGGTCAGGCGCTGGAGCACCTCGGCGAGCTGGGCCTGGACGAGGAAGCCACCGAACTGTTCCTGTCCGGCAACGCACGACGGATCTTCAGGGTCTGAGGTGCCGTGCTCCTCGGCGGCGGCCCGCAGTACGACCGCTCGTCCGTCAGGACGCTTCAGACCATCCCCGGCCGCTGCTGGTGCGGCACCGACGGGAGGCGGAACCAGACCGCCTTGCCCGAGCTGGTCGGGCGGTGGCCGCAGGCCGAGCTGAGGGCTCGGATCAGCAGCAGGCCCCGGCCGTGTTCCTGCCAGGGGTCCGGCTCGTCGTACCCCGGCGCCGTGAGGTCACCCGGCGGCGCCGGGTCCGGGTCGTGCACCTCGACCGTGCAGCCGGACGGCAGCAGCTCGACGACCAGCTCTATCGGGCCGTCCCCCGCCGCGTGCTCCACCGCGTTCGCCACCAGCTCCGCCGTGAGCAGCTCCGCCGTGTCGCAGTCCGTCCCGTGCTTCAGGTCGGTCAGAGCCGTCCGGACCAGCGCGCGGGCCACGGGCACGGCCGCAGCCGTGTGCGGCAGCGCGATGCGCCAGGAGGAGGGGGTGGAGGGCTCGTGCAAGGTGGCGGATCCGTTCATGGAGCAGGTCATGGCTCGTCCTGCTTTCAGCGTTACGAATGGTACGGCGCGCCCCTACGCGATCACTCGCCGGGCACCGTGCGGGACCTTCGGCCCCGTTGTCGGGCGATGTACCCCTACCGACGCCGCGCCGCTCACGGCGGAGCCCGCCGTTACGTGCTTGTCGAACGTCCGTGACCGAGTCACGGGGCCGGTCGGACCGGGCGCCCCACCCGCCTCGGACCATCCCGCTATCGCGCCCTCGTGACGACAGTCAGATATCGGTGATAACTTCGTAGGAGCAGGTAAGCAGCCGCAGCGTCGCGGTAGCCCCCCGAGGAGGCCGCCCGTCATGAGTCCCTTCACCGGCTCCGCCGCCCGCACCTCCGACTGGCGACATCTGCGGTGCTCGCTCACCGACGGCGTCGCCACGGTCACCCTCGCCCGCCCCGACAAGCTCAACGCGCTCACCTTCGGTGCCTACGCCGACCTGCGTGATCTGCTCGCCGAGCTGTCCCGGGAGAGGTCCGTGCGCGCCCTGGTGCTGGCCGGCGAGGGCCGCGGCTTCTGCTCGGGCGGCGACGTCGACGAGATCATCGGCGCCACCCTCGGCATGGACACCGCCCAGCTCCTCGACTTCAACCGCATGACCGGGCAGGTCGTCCGGGCCGTCCGCGAATGCCCGTTCCCGGTGATCGCCGCCGTGCACGGGGTGGCGGCCAGGGCGAGGACCGCGCCGGCGCCGGCCGCCACCCCGTGCACGGCGGCGATCACCGGGAACGGGCATTCGCGGACGGCCCGGACGACCTGCCCGGTCATGCGGTTGAAGTCGAGGAGCTGGGCGGTGTCCATGCCGAGGGTGGCGCCGATGATCTCGTCGACGTCGCCGCCCGAGCAGAAGCCGCGGCCCTCGCCGGCCAGCACCAGGGCGCGCACGGA
>NZ_LIRK01000012.1 GCF_001419765.1 Streptomyces torulosus | reverse complement strand
CCCCAGGCCCCGCCGCCCCAGGCCACCGGCCGCCTGGCCCTCCTACGTACGGGAAGTCGTAAACGTGTCGCTCACGATCGGAATCGTCGGTCTGCCCAACGTCGGCAAGTCGACCCTGTTCAACGCCCTGACCAAGAACGACGTGCTGGCGGCCAACTACCCGTTCGCCACGATCGAGCCGAACGTCGGCGTCGTCGGCGTCCCGGACGAGCGCCTGACGAAGCTGGCCGAGATCTTCGGTTCGCAGCGGGTCCTCCCGGCGACCGTCGACTTCGTCGACATCGCGGGCATCGTGCGCGGCGCCAGCGAGGGTGAGGGCCTCGGCAACAAGTTCCTGGCGAACATCCGTGAGTCCGACGCGATCTGCCAGGTCATCCGCGCCTTCAAGGACGAGAACGTCGTCCACGTCGACGGCAAGGTCTCGCCCAAGGACGACATCGAGACGATCAACACCGAGTTGATCCTCGCCGACCTCCAGACCATCGAGAAGGTCCTGCCGCGCCTCCAGAAGGAGTCGCGCATCAAGAAGGACATCGCGCCGAAGGTGAAGGCCGTCGAGGAGGCGAAGGAGATCCTGGAGAAGGGCGACACGCTCTTCGCGCACGGGATCGTCCAGGGCAGCGAGCGCAACGAGCTGCTGCACGACCTGCACCTGCTCACCACCAAGCCCTTCCTCTACGTCTTCAACGTCGACGAGGAGGAACTGGTCGACGAGGACTTCAAGAACGAGCAGCGCGCGCTGGTGGCCCCCGCCGAGGCGATCTTCCTCAACGCCAAGCTGGAGGCGGACCTCGCCGAGCTGGACGAGGAGGACGCGCTGGAGCTGCTCCAGTCCGTCGGCGCCGAGGAGCCGGGCCTCGCGACCCTCGCCCATGTCGGCTTCAGGACCCTCGGCCTGCAGACCTACCTGACGGCTGGCCCCAAGGAGTCCCGAGCCTGGACGATCAAGAAGGGCGCCACCGCCCCCGAGGCCGCCGGCGTCATCCACACGGACTTCCAGAAGGGCTTCATCAAGGCGGAGGTCATCTCCTTCCACGACCTGGTGGAGACCGGTTCGGTGGCGGAGGCCCGCGCCAAGGGCAAGGCCCGCATGGAGGGCAAGGACTACGTGATGCAGGACGGCGACGTGGTCGAGTTCCGCTTCAACGTGTGATTGCTGCACTCCTGCGCGCCAGATGATTCGGCAAGTGCGCAGGTCGGAAGGGGGCGGGCTTCGGTGAGTCCGGCCCCTTCCGCGTTCCCGTGTCGACTTGGTGCTGACTTCAGTTGCCGCGGGGCGGAGTGAGCTTGTCGAGGTCCAGGCTGATCTCGAACGGCACAGGGCGCTCGAAGGTGCCCCGGAAGATGCCCGCGGGCGCGTAGACGCCAGTCGGTTCGTCGAGTTCGTAGGCGTGCACGGTGGGAGCGCCGCCCTCCTGCTCGATGCACCAGTAGTGCGGGATCTTGGCTTCCGCGTACTTGTGCAGCTTCACCGTGCGGTCGCGGTGGGCGGATTCCGGTGAGACGACCTCGACGACGAGCTGGACCTCTTCCGGTGCGTACCACGTGCGGTCGGGGTCGTACGGTGCGGTCGTCACGAGCAGATCCGGCTCCGGACGGGTTCGCTCGTCGAGGCGGATCGTCATCTCCCGTTCGACCTCGAAACCGGCGGGCGCTGCGGCCATGAGCATGGTGGTGAGGGAGGTGACGAGGCGGCCGTGCCAGGACCGCTGGGGCGACACCACGAAGACGAGGGCTCCGTCGATCAGCTCGGTGTGGCGGGGTGCCTCGGGGAGGCGGTCAAGGTCCTCCGCGAACCAGCCCTCCTCGCGCGGCGGGCGCATCCAGTCGGGCAGCGCGGTCATAGCCAAACAGTAGCGACTCGGGGGGAAGCCCCGCTGGTGGGCCTTCGCCGTGACCGCACCTCGATTTCCTCGGGGTGCTGAAACGGCATCGGTCACCTCTCCGGGTGCAGGTCGCTGCGGTCGATCCAGGACGGGACGACGACGATGTCGTCGCCGACGGGGGCCTCGGAGGCTTCCAGCAGGGACCAGGCGCGGGACTCTTCGACCAGGTGCTCCCAAGGCGCGGTCCAGTCGAGTTCCCAGTCCAGGGCGGTGCCGGAGACGCCGTACTCGCGGCCGGCGTCCACCCGCCAGAACTGGGAGTACAGGATCACCTGGGCGTGGTCGGCCAGGTCGTTGACGATGTCGGTGAAGTGAGCCGAGGGCCAGCGGGGGACGGCGTTCGCCGCGGTGGCTCGTAGGCGTGCGGTGAGCGGCGGGACGACAGGGGTACGTGCGCCCAGTTCGGTCAGGGCCCAGCGAATGCCGTCCGGCTCGGTCCAGTCGGGCGGAGTCGCACGGTCCAGACACGCGCGGTAGGCGCGGCGCAGGGGCTCGACCGCACCCTCGACGTCCAGGCTCGCCAAGGCCGTGGCGGCCCATTCGCGGACGGTCGGGTTGTCGCTGTTCAGCAGCCCGACGAGGGTGGGACCGCAGCGAGGGTCGCCCACCTCCTCGAAGACCTCGATGGCGGTCAGCTGCCCGAAGCCGCCGAGGGAGGGCAGCCCGTCGATGAGAGCGGGGAGGGCGTCGGCGCCCATACCGATCAGTTCCGCGCGGGCGTCGTACGACGGGCCGGTCGCGTCGTCGAGCTGCTGGACGAGTCTCTCGATGTATGTGGTCATGGGTGGTCCCGGCGCCAGAACGTGGGGAGCCACCAGCAGAGCACCGAGCGGTCGTCGGGCCACGGCGGCCGGTCCGGGTCGTCCCAGTTCTCGAAGGAGTCGCGCGTCAGGTCGATGGGGCGCCATGCGGGGTCGAGCGGCTCGTCCTCGGCCGGTGGGCGGACGTGCGGTCGGCTGCGCTGCTCGCAGGCGCCGAAGGCCCGGTAGTTGCGCTGGGCGTGGATCAGGGAGACCTTGTTCGCGCCGCCGGCCATGGTCGGCCAGCGGAACTGGACCCCGTCGTCCTCCCAGAAGCAGACGGGGCAGATCTCGTACGAGCCGGGCATCGCTTCCAGCACGCGATGCCCGCAGCAGGGACAGGGGCAGGAGGCGCTCACCCGAGCAGTCTCGTCGCAGGCTCCGTCGGTGTGCCACGGATTTCTCCGCGCTGCCGCGCCCTGTCCGAGTCCGGCTCGTGTGGGGTTCGGGGGATGTCGATCGCCGACAGGGCCGCGGCCCGCCGCGGTCCCGCGCGAGCAGTGCCAGCGCGGCGGCCAGGCCCCCGCCCGCGCTGGCGCCGGTGAGGACGATCCGGTCGGGGTCCCCGCCGATCTCCTTCGCGTTCTCGGCCGTCCACAGCAGCCCCGCCCAGGCGTCGTCGACGGGCGCGGGGTGCGGATGCTCGGGGGCCAGCCGGTACTCCACGGACACCACGACCGCGCCCAGCTCCCGCGCCCAGGCGAGCGGCGCGTCCACCCCGACCCGGTTGTTGCCGACGACCATGCCGCCGCCGTGCACGTGGTAGAGCACCGGCAGCGGTCCCGGCCGCACCGGCTCCTTGGGGCGGCAGATCAGCAAGGAGATCTCGGGGGCGCCCTCCGGCCCCGGCACCAGCCGGTCCTCGACCTCGAAGGTCCCGTCCATCGTCAGGTCCAGCTGGGCCAGCAGTTCGATGCCCGGCCCCTGACGCAGGGCCGCTATGTCGTCCATCGTGAACTCGCGGGGCAGGACGTCCTTGATGACTTCGAGTACTGCCGCGAGTTCCGGGTCGAACGGGGGCGGGACCATGGTGCTCATGGCTTCTCCTCTGCGGTGCCGTGCCAGTGGTTCGTACCGCGATGATGAGCGCGCCCGCAAGCCCTACGGAGGCCGTCGTACGGCGGCCGATCCCCGCCAAGTGGCGGGTGCCGCACCGCGCCCCGGCTCGTCCCCACCGAACCGCCGCCGCACCGAGGCGCCGCCCGTGCGGGGCGAGGGCCCGCCCGACCCCGTCCCACCATGAGAACCGGCCGCGCCGACGCATATTCAACACACAGTTCACGCCATAGCTTTGGCGTGTTACGCGGACGTAGCGGCCGCACGGACCCCCGGCACCCGCCGACCGCGCGGCCTCCGCACACCCTCTCGGGGAGATCTCGTAGGGAATCAGCGGCCGGCCGCCACCCGCGCGCACCGGGGGCCGCTCTCGGGGCCTCCCGAGCAGCCGACCGGCCCCGTTGCCGGCGCAACCGCGTCCCACGGCCCACCGGGAACGCCGCCGCGCGCCCCGGGGCGAGGGCGGGCGCGTACGCGCGCGGCCGGGGGAGGGGCCCAGCGGTGGTAGACCAAACGCCGCCATCACCCCACCTTCACGGAGATGGCGCGAAATGGTTGCAGGACCGAACAGGTTTCGAACATATTCGCCAAACTGCCCAGCCACAAAGATCGGTCGCCCGAACCCGAGCCCTCGCACGGCCCGGACCCGAGCTCCCGTGTGGCCGGAAGTCCCCCGGCCGGAAAGCCCTTCACAGCTTCTGCAAGGATGCCGTCGTCATGGTGCAGATACCGAAAGAGCCCGCCCCGCCCGCGCCGCTGCAACGGTCCGTGCCCACGAGCGCCGATGTGGCCCGCCTGGCGGGTGTCTCACGAGCGACCGTCAGTTACGTCCTCAACAACACCAGCGCCGTCCGCATCAGCGAGCCCACCCGCCGCCGTGTCCACGAGGCCGCGAAGGAGCTGGGGTACGTCCCGCACGCGGCCGCCCGCAGCCTGCGCGCGGGTCACAGCCGCATGGTCCTCATGCCGACTCCCAACGTGCCCATAGGGCCGCTCTACAGCCAGTTCATCAACGATCTCCAGTGGGCCCTCAGCCGCCTCGACTACACCGTCGTGCAGTACGGCGGCGTCGGTCTGCGCGGCGACGAGGCGGCCCGCGCCTGGGCCGAACTGCGCCCGGTCGCGGTGATCGTCCCCGGTGAGGGACTCGGCCCCCAGGGCGTGGCCATCCTGAAGCGCTCCGGCGCACGCGCCGTCGTCACCCTCAGCCCCGAACCCGTCGAGGGCGCCCATGTGCTGCTCCTGGACCACGGTGTCGTCGGTGAGAGCGCCGGCCGGCACCTGGTCGAGCGCGGGCACCGCCGTATCGGCGTCGTCGTGCCCGAGGAGCCCGGCCTCGGGGTGTTCTCCCGGCCCCGGCTGGAGGGCGTACGGCGTGCGGTGCGGGGCACGGAGGCGACGATCACCGAACTGCCCCTGGCCTACGACGAGGAGGCCGCGGGACGGCTCGCCGCCCGGTGGCGCTCCCTCGGCCTCGACGCGGTGTTCGCGTACAACGACGAGTACGCGATGCTCGTGATGCGGGCGCTGCGGGACGTGGGCGTCGGCGTCCCCGACGACACGGCCGTCGTCGGCGCCGACGACCTCATGCTGGGCCGTCTGCTGCGGCCACGCCTCAGCACCGTCCACATCGAGCTGCCGTCCGGCCGCGACCTCGCGGAACTGGTCGACCGCGCGGTCCGCGACCCCGCCATGGTGCCCACGACCCACGATGTGCTCGGCGCGCGGATCGTCCACCGCGAATCGAGCTGACCCACCTGAGGGCCGCCGTCGGTGTCGTGGGCCCGCCGGCTACTGACCGTTCTGCTCGACCTGCGCCTGCTGGGCGGCGACGGCCCTGCGGACCTCGTCCATGTCCAGCTTGCGGGCCTGCCCGATCACATCGGTCAGCGCGGCCTCGGGCAGCGCGCCCGGCTGCGCGAACACGGCGACCTGGTCACGGACGATCATCAGCGTCGGGATGGACTGGATGCCGAAGGCCTGGGCCAGCTCCGGCTGCGCCTCGGTGTCCACCTTGCCGAACACCAGGTCCGGGTTGTCCTCGGCGGCCTTCTCGTAGACCGGCGCGAACTGACGGCACGGCCCGCACCAGGACGCCCAGAAGTCGATCAGGACGAACTCGTTCTCCGTGACCGTCTGGTCGAAGTTCTCCTTGGTGAGCTCCACGGTGCTGCTCATGGCGTGCATCCCTCTTCCTGGGTGTCGGTGCTCGGGGTGAGCCGCTGTCGACAACGCCACCCGCCGGTGGCGTATTCCGCGCGCGTACCCATGTGGCCACGCCGCACACCACCAACCAGACTGACCCCATGACGGATACGGAACACACCGAAAACGACGAGGACACCACAGAGACCCGGTACGACGTGGTGGTGCTCGGTGCCGGACCCGTGGGGGAGAACGTCGCCGACCGCACCCGCGCGGCCGGCCTGTCCACCGCGGTCGTGGAGAGCGAGCTCGCCGGCGGCGAGTGCTCGTACTGGGCGTGCATGCCCAGCAAGGCCCTGCTGCGCCCCGCGATCGCCCGGGCCGACGCCCGCCGCGTACCCGGTCTGCGCCACCTCGTCGAGGGCCCGCTGAACGCCGCCGAAGTGCTCGCCCACCGCGACTACGAGGCAGCCGACTGGAAGGACGACGGCCAGGTCGCGTGGCTGGAGAGCGTCGGGGCGGTCTTCTACCGCGGCCACGGGCGACTGGCCGGGCCCCGCCGGGTCGTCGTCGACGCCCGCGACGGCGGCCGGCACGTCCTCACCGCACGGCACGCGGTGGTGGTCTCCACCGGCAGCCGCGCCGTCTTGCCCGATCTGCCCGGACTGGACGAGGTGCGGCCCTGGACGAGCCGCGAGGCCACCAGCGCGCGGCAGGTGCCCGGCCGGCTGATCGTCGTCGGCGGCGGTGTCGTCGCCGTCGAGATGGCCACCGCCTGGCGCGCCCTCGGCTCCGAGGTCACCGTCCTCGTCCGCGGCAAGGGCCTGCTGCCCCGCATGGAACCCTTCGCCGGTGAACTGGTCGCCGAGGCGCTCACCGAGGCGGGCGCTGACGTCCGCACCGGTACGTCCGTGACGTCGGTGACCCGCGAGAACGGCACCGTGGTGGCCCTCACCGACACCGGGGACCGCCTGGAGGCCGACGAGATCCTCTTCGCCACCGGCCGCGCCCCGCGCACCGACGACATCGGCCTCGACATCGTCGGCCTGGAACCCGGCACCTGGCTGCCCGTCGACGACAGCCTCCGGGTGACCGGCAGCGACTGGCTCTACGCGGTCGGCGACGCCAACCACCGGGCGCTCCTCACCCACCAGGGCAAGTACCAGGCGCGCATCGCGGGGGCCGCCATTGCCGCCCGCGCGGCCGGTGTCCCGCTCCTGGAGAGCGACCCCTGGGGCGCCCACGCCGCCACCGCCGACCACCGTGCCGTCCCGCAGGTCGTCTTCACCGACCCCGAGGCCGCCTCCGTCGGCCTCTCCCTCGCCGAGGCGGAACGGGCCGGCCACCGCGTCCGCGCCGTCGACGTCGAGTTCTCCTCCGTGGCCGGGGCCGGGCTGTACGCCGACGGCTACCGGGGCCGCGCCCGGATGGTCGTCGACCTGGACCGCGAGATCCTCCGCGGGGTCACCTTCGTCGGGCCCGCCGTCGGCGAACTCATCCACTCGGCCACGATCGCCGTCGCCGGGGAGGTCCCCGTCGACCGGCTGTGGCACGCGGTCCCCTCGTACCCGACGATCAGCGAGATCTGGCTGCGGCTGCTGGAGGCGTACCGCGGCTGAACCGACCGGGCGGGGCGTCCCGCCGGGGAGCGGGAGCGGAGGAGGAAGCCGCCTCGCCGGGGACTGGGACCGGGGGGAAGCCGCTTGGCCCGGCGGCCGAGCAGGCCGCTCGGTCCGGCGGTGGATCAGGCCGCTCAGTCGGGCAGCAGGAAGCCGAGGGCGCGGGCGGCGCGGGCCGGGGTGGGATCGTTCCACCGCTCGGCCATCGCCTGGTTCGAGGACAGGGAACGCAGCTCGGCGTGGTCGAGGTAGAGCGTTCCGTTCAGGTGGTCCGTCTCGTGCTGGACGATACGGGCGGGCCACCCGGCGAACTCCTCGTCCACCGCCCGCCCCCGCTCGTCGAGCGCCCGCAGCCGCACCTTGGCGTGCCGTGCCACCACGGCCTGCCACCCCGGCACGCTCAGACAGCCCTCGAAGAACGCGTCACGGTACGGTCCGACCGCCTCGTACGCCGGGTTGACCAGGACCCGGAACGGCTGCGGGACCCGCCCCCGGGCCAGCCGCACCTCCTCCGGCACCGGCGCCGGATCCTCGATCACCGCGATCCGCAGCGACACCCCGACCTGGGGTGCGGCGAGGCCGACGCCCGGCGCCGCGTGCATGGTGGCCCGCAGCGCGGCGACGAAACGGGCCAGCAGACCGGCGTCGAGCTGGCCGTCGAAGGGCTCGGCCGTGCGGCGCAGCACCGGATCGCCCGCGGCCACGATCGGCAGCGGGCCCTCGTGGGCGAGGAGTTCCTCGACCCGGTCGCTCAGCGGGCGGGACTCGGTGCGCTCTCGTTCGGAAGCCATCGCGCCAGCATGCCAAGCGGGATGACCCGATGCGAGACGGCTCTCCCGGCCCGCGGGGCCCGTCCGCCCCCGGACGACTGTGTGGTCCACGTCACACGAGGTGCCGGGAACTCGACGCCTTCACGCTCCGACTACTGAACCGCCACGACGTCCCCGTACCCGTACCCCGGAGCAGCCGCCGATGACCATCGCCCCCTCGACCGAGACGGACGAGACCCGGAAACCCGTCACGCCCGACGGCGCGACGAAGAGCGCCTGGGCCTCCCTCAGGCCGCTCGTCCTGCGGCTGCACTTCTACGCGGGTGTCCTGGTCGCACCGTTCCTGCTGGTCGCCGCCCTGACGGGCGGGCTGTACGCCGCCTCGTTCCAGATCGAGAAGATCGTCTACGCCGACGAGATGACCGTCGCGAAGGTGGGCGACGAGAAGCTGCCGATCTCCGAGCAGGTGGCCGTCGCCCGCAAGGCGCACCCCGAGGGCACCATCGCCGCCGTACGCCCCTCGCCCGCGGACGACGCGACGACCAGGGTGATGCTGTCCGGGGTCGAGGGCGTCGACGAGACCGGCACGCTCGCGGTCTTCGTCGACCCGTACACGGCGGAGGTCCGCGGGGCGCTGGAGCAGTACGGCGCGACCGGCGCGCTGCCGCTGCGGACCTGGATCGACAAGCTCCACGCCAACCTGCACCTCGGCGAGACCGGCCGCCTCTACAGCGAACTCGCCGCCAGTTGGCTGTGGGTCATCTCGGCCGGCGGTCTCGTCCTCTGGTTCGGCCGCCGTCGCGCCCAGCGCAAGGTGCGCGGCACCAGCGGCCGGCGCCGCACCCTGGGCCTGCACGGCACGGTCGGCGTGTGGGCCGCGGCCGGGTTCTTCTTCCTCTCGGCGACCGGCCTGACCTGGTCGGCGTACGCCGGCGCCAACATCGACGTCCTGCGCACCGAACTGCGTCAGGCCACCCCGGCGATCTCGGCCGCGGCGGGAGACCACGGCGGCCATGACGCCGGCGCGGCGGAGGGAGGGGCCGCCGAGGAGGGCGACCTCGACAAGATCCTCGCCGCCGCCCGCGCGGAGGGCCTGGGCGACCCGGTCGAGATCGTGCCACCCGCCGACGCGTCCTCCGCGTACGTGGTGAAGCAGGTCCAGCGCAGTTGGCCCACCAAGCAGGACGCGGTGGCCGTGGACCCGTCGACCGCCGAGGTCACCGACACCCTCCGGTTCGCCGACTTCCCGGTGCTGGCCAAGCTCACCCGCTGGGGCATCGACGCCCACACCGGCGTCCTGTTCGGCCTGGTCAACCAGCTCCTGCTGATCGCGCTGGCGGCCTCCCTCGTCCTGCTGATCCTCTGGGGCTACCGCATGTGGTGGCAGCGCGGCCGGGCCTCCGCCTTCGGCCGCCCGATCCCGCGCGGCGCCTGGCAGCAGGTGCCCCCGCAGATCCTCGTCCCCGCGCTGGCGGTCGTCGCCGTCCTCGGCTACTTCGTCCCGCTCCTCGGCATCCCGCTCGCCGCGTTCATCGCCGTGGACGTCGTCCTGGGCGAGATCGCCCACCGCAAGGGCGAGCGGACGTACGGGGGCCGGACCGAGACGAAGCAGAGCGTGGAGCAGGGCGCGGAGTAAGCGGAGCAAGGCGCTCGGCAGAGCGCGGAGCGGCGCGTGCGGCAGGGTGGGCGCGGAGTAGGCGTGGAGCGGTGCTCACTCACAGCCGTTCGAAGTCGCCCGCCAGGGCCGAGGCGATGCGCAGGTGGGACTCCGCCTCGTCGTGCCGGGCCTGCCGTTGCAGGGTGCGGCCCAGCAGCAGCCGGGCGTAGTGCTCCACCGGGTCACGCTCGACGAGGACGCGCAACTCGGCCTCGGCGCGGCGCAGTTGGGCGGAGTGGTAGTAGGCGCGGGCCAGCAGCAGCCGGGGGCCGGTCTGCTCCGGCACCTCCTCGACCAGCGCGCCGAGGACGCGCGCGGCGGCCGCGTACTCCTCGGCGTCGAAGAACATCCGCGCGCGCTCCCAGCGCTCGGCCGGTGTCCCGTGGTCGTAGTACGTCGTGTCCACTGTGACCTCCTTCGCCGCCGACAACCTGTCGAGTCAGTTGAATATTCCACTGACTCGGCGGGTGTGGCCGGCCGAGGTGATCGGTCAGCGCCCGGCCGTGAGTTCCGCGTTGGCGCGCTCGGTGACAAGGCCCAGCACCCGGCCGGCGACCGCGAGATCCTCCGCCGGGATGCCGGCGTAGATCCTCGCGGAGACCACCCCGGTCTCGGCGGTGGTCCTCGCGTAGACCTCCCGCCCGGCATTCGTGATCGCGACTAGGCCCGGCTCCGTGGGGCGGTCGACCGCTGCCACCAGCTCCGCCGCGGCCAACTCGTCCAGGACGCCGCGCACTTCCGCCGCGCCGACCTTGAGGGAGTCGACGACCTGCTCCACGACCTCCTCGCGGCCGACGGGCCCGTCGGCGACCGCGACGACGCGGAGGGTCACCGACTGCTGGAACGTCAGGTCGTACCGGGTGAGCACGGTCTCCAGGGCGGCGCGGGCGGCGTAGTGGGCGAGGGCGATGGCGCGGCCGTTGACGGGGGGTGCGGTGGGTGTGGCGGACGTGGAGGGGGTGGAGAGTGTGGTCGTGGCAGAGGTGGTCATGACTGCTCCTCGGTGCGCTCGGAGGGAACGGACGGCTCGGTGACGGACGGCTCGGTGACGGGCGGGTCGGGAAGTGCCGGGTCGAGGGGGACGTCGAGCAGGGTCGTCAGTTCACGGGTGAACTCCCGTGTGCGGGCGCTGCCGAGGCCGCCGAGCGGCTCCATCAGCTGGTGCAGCAGGCCCTGGACGACATCGATCGCGCGGCGGGTGACCTCGCGCCCCTCCTCGGTGAGCGCCAACCGCACGGCGCGCGGGTCGCGGGGGTCCCGCGCCCGTTCGAGCAGCCCGGCGGTCTCCAGGGCGCGGGCCAGCTTCGACACGTACAGCGCTTCCAGCCCCGTGTGGTCGGCGAGCTGCCGCTGACTGGGTCGCAGCCCGGCCCGGTGCATGCCGTGCAGTGAGGCGACCAACGCGTACTGGGCGTGCGTCAGCCCCAGCGGGGCTACCGCGCGGTCGACAGCGACGCGCCACTTCATGGACAGGCGCCACACGAGGAATCCGGGCGTCGCGCCCTCGAAATCCGAACTCATGACCGGTACCGTACATGGCTACTATAGCCATGGCTACTATTTATAGGACGGAGCAAGGGGAATCTCACTGGCGGTATCTCGTGCCGCGGCGCCGTTCCCCGCGCTCTGATCGGTCACCGGTGGTGCCCAGATGGTGGGGACGCGTTCGGTCTGACGGAAGGGCCGAGCGGGGGCTAGGTTGAGCGGCATGAGCAATCTTGACCGTCAGGCCGTGCCGAGCGTGTGCGGCGGCCGGGGATTCGTCGTCGCCGAACCCGTGCGGGAGCTGCTGAGCCCCCGCCGAGTGCGACTCGGCGAGTCCACGGAAGTACGGCGCCTGCTGCCGAACCTGGGGCGCCGCATGGTGGGCGCGTGGGCGTTCGTCGACCACTACGGGCCGGACGACATCGCGGACGAGCCCGGCATGCAGGTGCCGCCGCACCCGCACATGGGTCTGCAGACCGTCAGCTGGCTGCACGAGGGCGAGGTGCTGCACCGCGACTCCACGGGCAGCCTGGAGACGATCCGCCCGCGTGAGCTGGGTCTGATGACCTCGGGGCGGGCCATCAGCCACTCAGAGGAGAGCCCCAGGTCGCACGCCCGTTTCCTGCACGGCGCCCAGCTGTGGGTCGCCCTGCCGGACGAGCATCGGCACACCGACCCGCGCTTCGAGCACCACGCGGAGCTTCCGGTCGTTACCGCGCCAGGCCTGGAGGCCACGCTCATCCTGGGCTCCCTCGACGGCGCGACGTCACCCGGCACGACGTTCACGCCGATCGTCGGCGCAGACCTCACGCTCACCCGGGGCGCCGACCTCCGCCTCCCCCTCGAACCCGACTTCGAGTACGCGGTCCTCGCCATGACCGGCGAGGCCCACGTCGACGGGGTGCCGGTCCTCCCCGGCTCCATGCTCTACCTCGGCTGCGGCCGCACCGAACTCCCCCTGCGCGCCGACTCCGACGCGTCCGTCATGCTCCTCGGCGGCGAGCCCTTCGAGGAGGAACTGATCATGTTCTGGAACTGGATCGGACGGTCGCAGGAAGAGATCGTACAGGCGCGTAGTGACTGGATGGAAGGGTCGAGATTCGGGGAGGTGAAGGGGTACGACGGGGATCCGCTGCCCGCGCCCGAGCTGCCGCCGACGCCCTTGAAACCGCGAGGAAGGGTCCGCTGACCTGCGGAAACAACTGATCATTCGGTGCTGGGTGGGTGACGTGCTGTCGGTGGCTCGTGTTCTACCTTTACGGGTGTGGGGTGGTCATTGTCGGCTGAGTGGTCACCGGATGGATTCCGACTTGGCGGGCGACCGAGTTGCACCCTGGTGTCAGGGCCTGGCGCTCGGCCTGTCGTCTTGTAGCAGTTCCACAAGGCGTGAGTGTCTGTGGCAGTGAGCGCTCTCGGTGCTGCTTGCCGGAGGGGGATGCCTTCTAGGATTGTTCCCGGCAGGTTCTTCGTCTGCTGGTGATACACGAGCAGTACCCGCGTTGACCTGCGGTGACGGTGCGGCACCGGTCGGCGGGTGAGATTATGGTCCGCGTATGGCCCGGATCTTGGTCTCGGACGAGTACCCCGAGCTGCCCCTCGGCCTTCTCCGTACGTGTCGTTCACCGACGCAGCTGCCGCTGGCAGTCAATGAAAGAGGCTTAGCAAAGCCATCGTTCGGTCCAGGAATGAGCTTCCGGACGTCGTCGGCGGCCGAGAGTATCGCGGCAGCGAACCTCGCTGTGGAGTCCAGCGGCCGACTCATAATCCGCTGCGCATGGTTTTGGGTCCCGGTCCCCAGCTGGGTTCACCAGAGCATGAGCGTGCGTGCAGCATGCTCATCACCGCAGAGGCCATGACCGTCGCGACACGCTTCGGTATGGACCCGGCCACCGCACTCGCCGTGGTCAACTCGGCGAGCGGTCGCAGCGGCTCCACCGAGGCCAAGTTCCCCAAGTTCGTGCTGACCGGGACCTTCGACTCCGGCTTCACCGCGGCGCTCATGGCAAAGGACGTCGGTATCGCCACTCTGCTCGGCAAGGACCTGGCCGTCGAGCTGCCGCTCGCCGAGGCGGTGCAGGCACGCTGGCGCGAACTGGCCGCCGAACTCGCGCCCGACGCCGACCACACCGAGATCGTCCGCCCACTGGAGGCACGCAACGGAGTCAGCATCCGCGCCGCCTCGCGCGACGGTGACTGACTCCTGGGAGGCCTTCGCCGTCCGCTTCGGCCGCCACAGGCTGAGGCGGAGCGCCTTCTACCTGAACTACGCCGGATACGGCGAGCCCGACGACGACGTCACGATGGACTATTACTTCTGGGTGGTCCGCGGCCCCGCCGGAACCATCGTGGTCGACACAGGCTTCGCCCCCGAGGTCGGCAGGCGTCGTGGGCGCGACGTCCTGGCCGATCCGATGGACCTGCTGGCCCGACTCGGCGTGGACGCGTCGACGGTACGCACGGTGGTCGTGACGCATGCCCACTACGACCACATCGGCAACCCAGCCCGCTTCCCCTCCGCCGAGGTGGTGATGAGCCGCCGCGAACACGAGTTCTGGCAGGGGCCGTTCGCCTGCCGGCCGCATTTCGCGCTCCCTACGGAGACCGCAGAGCTCGGCCACCTATCGAGGCTGCGCATCGAGGGCAGGCTCACCCTGGTCGAGGAGGTGCATCAACTGGCCCCCGGCATCGAACTGTTGGAGGTCGGCGGCCATACCCCCGGCCAACTCGTCGTCCTGGTGCGGGGAGCCGACGCCACTGTTGTTCTGGCTTCTGACGCGATCCACACGTACGAGGAGTACGACCGGGACCGTCCCTTCGGGATCGTGGCCGACGTGCCCGCCATGTACCGGGCCTACGACCGCATCCGGGAGCTGGAACACCAGGGCGCCAGGATCGTGGCCGGCCACGACCCCGACGTCATGACCCGCTTCACTCCCTACTTCACGGACATGGTCTGCCGCCTGCTCTAGCAGGACCGGGATATCGCGGACACCGTGAGTGTGCTCGCCGAGTTCGCCAAGGCCTCGGTGTCCCGACTGTCCGAACCGGTTGATCAGCCCGGCCCGTCGGGCATCGAACCGGGCACACCTGGCGATGCTGCCGCAGTTGGAGAAGGGGGGGCCGGATCCTGGCTCATCGCTGCGGCGACGCCGCGCTCATCACCGCCCAGTCCTCCACATGCTCAGCTGGAAGAGGAAAAGGCGACTGCCCGAGCGCCGAGCGGGGTGGCGAGGACATCCTGATTGACAGCACCCTGGTGTCCACCGTGCGCCGCGCCGGACGCGACAACCGGCCCAACTACTCGGGAAAACACCGACGTCACGGCCTGCACTTCCTCGCGCTGACCGACGAGACGGGCCGCCTGACCGAGCCGTCGCGGACAGTCGGGACACCGAGGCCTTGGCGAACTCGGCGAGCACACTCACGGTGTCCGCGATATCCCGGTCCTGCTAGAGCAGGCGGCAGACCATGTCCGTGAAGTAGGGAGTGAAGCGGGTCAGGACGTC
>NZ_LIRK01000119.1 GCF_001419765.1 Streptomyces torulosus | reverse complement strand
CCACGACCTGTCCCGGCCGACGCGAGGTAGAGGGTCGGCCGGGACAGGTCGTGGCGGCGACGGTGTCGCGTTTGTTCAAGAGCCGTGCGCGCGCCGTCCCTAGCGTGGAACGCATGAACAGCCACGACTCGTACCCGCACATGGTCGAATGCGCCGCCGAGGCGGCCCGTGTCGCACGGGGCGTCACGGCGGCGCAGCTCGCCCTCTCCACCCACTGCCCCGACTGGGACGTCCGTGCCCTGGTGAACCACTGGGTCCTCTACACCTCGCACGGCTTGGAACACCGCGCCCTGCGCACCCCGCTCCCCGAGGAGCTGACGAAGCGCGACTTCGCCGCCGACCCGGACTGGGCCGACGCGTACGCCGCCCAGCTGGACCGGGCGGTCGCGGCCTGGGCCGACCCGGCGCTGTGGGAGGGCGACATCGACCTCGGCATGGGCCCGCTGCCGGCCGCCGATCTCGCCGGCATGATCATCAAGGAGATGGCCGTCCACGGCTGGGACGTCGCCACGGCCACCGGCCAGACGTTCCGCGTCTCGGAGGGGGCCGCCCGCTTCGTCCTCGACGTCGTCGAGACCCACGGTGACCTCTACCGCCGCTACGACGGCTTCGCGGCGCCGGTGCCCGTACCGTCCGATGCCCCGGCCTTCGACCGGGCGCTGGCGTCGAGCGGCCGTGACCCGAGGGGCGGTTCACCGGTCGACACCGGCCAGGGAGCCGACGGAAAACCGATGGACGGCCCGGCCGGGGACGACGTACTGTCGGCCTCCACGCCCTGAGACCGACGGAAGGAGGCGAGTGCCGTGCGGTTCACACCTTTCCCGCGCTCCCTTCCCCGCTGTCCCGGCGTGTTCGACGAGGTCTGACCGGGAGCGCTGCCAGCAGCTCGTATCCCGGAGGAACCCCTCATGACCGATACGGTCATCCGCGCGCTCACCGCGAGCGACGCCTCTCTCTTCGACGCACACCCCGACCCGCTGGGTGCCCGTGAGGGCCACCGGCGCACCCGGTTCCGCCCCGACTGGAAGCGTGTCGCCCTGCGCGACGGCGAGGTCGTCGCGCGCGGCGCGTGGTGGGGCGGGCCCGACGACCCGGAGCCCGTCAACATCAACTGGTTCGACGTCGCCGAGGGCGAGGAGGAGGCCGGCGCCGAACTCCTGCGCTCCGCCCCCTGGCGGGTCGAACTGGAGCTCAACCTGCCCGGCGGCTGGCGGGACGACCCCGCCCTGCGCGCCGCGGCAGAGGCCCGCTTCGGCGCCGCCCGAGCCGCCGGGTACGCCCTCCTCGTGGAACGCTTCCTGTACCGCTGGACCCCCGAACAGGGTCTGCCCGAGCGGCCCGGACGCCTGCGGTTCAGCGCCGAGGCCGACGACGAGGTGTTCCGCGACGCGTTGCGCCGCATCCACTCCGTCACCCTGGACGCCCATGCGCTGAGGGCCATCGAGGAGGGCGGTGTCGACCGGGCCGCCCAGGAGGAGCTCGACTTCTTCCACTGGTGCCCTTCCCCGAGGGAGTGGTGGCAGGTCGCGCACACCCCGGACGGCGACCTCGCCGGTATCCACATCCCGGCGCACAACCCCTCCGGCCCGACCATCGGCTTCATCGGGGTCGTCCCCGAACACCGCGGTCACGGCTATGCCTACGACCTCCTCGCCGAGTGCACACACGTCCTCGTCGAGCAGGGCGCGGAGTTCGTCAGCGGAGCGACGGACCAGGGCAACTTCCCCATGGCCGCGAACTTCACGAAGGCCGGCTTCCCCGTCGTGAGCGAACGCATCAACTTCCACCCGGTGGACCCGGCGACCCCGGTGGACCCGACGGCCTGAGCGAGCGCCGGTCGCCGGTCGGCCGGGGGCGCGTCACTCTTCCGCCGTGTCCCCGGCCTCCCACCGCAGCAGATCGCCCGGCTGGCAGTCGAGTACCTCGCACAGCGCGGCGAGGGTGGCGAAGCGCACCGCCTTGGCGCGGCCGTTCTTGAGGACCGCCAGGTTGGCGGGGGTGATCCCGACGCGTTCGGCGAGTTCGCCCACGGACATCTTCCGCCTGGCCAGCATCACGTCGATGTCGACGGCGATCGGCATCAGATCACCTCGTCCAGCTCGGCCCGCATCCGCGTCGCCTCACCGTCGCGGGCGACGGCCTGGGCGAGCAGCATCCGCAGGACGAGCACGATGAGCGCGACGCCCAGGATGCCCACGCCGATCCCGCCCATGATGACGGTGACGCCCGGGTCCTCCCGCTGCCCCGGCGCGTTGACGGCGGTGACCGCGAACCACACGAGGGCGGCCGACACGATCGCGCCGATCACGCCGTCCACGTACCGGAAGGCGGCGTGGGAGAACACGGTCCCGCGGCGCACCATCGTCACCAGTCGCCACACGCAGAACAGGGCGACCTGGACCGACACCATGCCCAGGAGTGTGATCACGCGCAGCGCGGTCAGCGGGAGCGTCCCGTCCTCGGGGTCGGCGCCGCTCACCAGCACCCACAGCATCGACGCCTGCACGAACAAGGTGCCGGTGAACATCACCACGAGCACAGCGCGCAGCGCACGCACGGTCAGCTTTCCCATGACCCGTCCTCCCATCGAGTTGCGATGGGAATCTATCGAGTTTCGATAGGTGAGGCAAGGGCTGGACACCGGACGGGGTCGGGAACGCCGGAGCGCACCCGGCTACGGGGTCGTCGTGCGGCGGTCGGGGGCGGTCAGGCCGCCGTGAGCTGCCCCGCGCCGAGCGCGGCGGTGTAGCGGCGCAGCAGCAGTTCGGCCAGCTCGGGGGAGGGGCCGAGCACCTCGGCGAGGACATCGGCGCCCGCCTCATGGGCACCGGCGGCGATCCGGTCCGGCAGCCGGCCGGGCGCGATGACGTACGGCGCCACGGCCACCCGACGGCAGCCGAGCGCCCGCAGCTCCCGCACGGCGTCCTCCGTGCGGGGCAGCGACGCGGAGGCGAACGCGGGTCGCACGGCGCACCAACCGGTGTGCCGCCACTCCCGCGCGATTGCTGCGATCACCGCGATCGCCTCCGGGTCCGTGGACCCCGCCGAGGCCAGTACGACCCCGGTCGAGGACGTGTCGGCGGGGCTCAGGCCCGCCTCGTACAGTCGGCGTTCGAGCCCGGCCGTCAGCAGCGGCGACGGGCCGAGCACCTCCGCCTGGCGGATCCGCAGCCGGGGCGGCGCGTCCCGCAGCACCGCCGGGATGTCCGCCTTGGCGTGGAACGCGCGGGTCAGGAGCAGCGGCAGCGCCACCACGTCCTCGACGCCCTCCGCCGCGAGGGACTCCAGCACCCCCTGCACCGAGGGGAGGTTGAAGTCCAGGAAGCCCGTCTCCACGCGCAGCCCGGGACGCATCGCCCGCACCCGCCGCACGAGGGCGTGCACGGTCGCGGCGTGCCGCGGGTCGCGGCTGCCGTGGGCGACGACGAGAAGGACGGGGCTGCGCATGGAGTCGGGCTCTTTCCGGTCTCTGGCTCTGTTCCTGTTCCGGTGGGCGGTTCGGTTCCGGCCCTACTCTCAGCTTTTCACGAGCAGACCGCGGCCGCGCAGGACCCGGCGCTCCAGCGGACTGAAGATCAGCAGGTCGATGGCGATACCGACCAGCAGGATGAGGAAGATGGCGAGGAAGACGGTGGCCATGTCGATGTTGGTACGGCCGTTCTCCAGCAGCTGGCCGAGTCCCACACCCAGGTCGGGGTGGTTGGCGATGATCTCCGCCGCCATCAGCGAGCGCCACGAGAACGCCCAGCCCTGCTTCAGCCCCGCCAGGTAACCGGGCAGCGCGGCCGGCATCACGATGTGCCAGGCGCCCTGCAGTCCGGTGGCGCCCATGGTGCGGCCCGCCCGCAGATACAGCGGCGGCACCTGGTCGATACCGGAGACCAGCCCGTTGGCGATCGACGGGACCGCGCCGAGCAGGATCACCGTGTACATCATCTGGTCGCTCAGCCCCAGCCAGACCACGGCCGGCGGCACCCACGCCACCGACGGCAGCGACTGGAGACCGGAGAGGATCGGCCCGATCGCGGCCCGCACGAACCTCACCCGGGCGACCAGGATGCCCAGCGGAGTGCCGATCGCCAGCGCGATCAGGAAGCCGAACAGGCCGCGTGAGACGCTCGTCCAGATGTAGCCGAGCAGCTTGCCCTCCAGCCACGCCTGCTCCGCCGCGGCCCACACGGCGGACGGCGAGGGCAGCGTGCCCGGGTCGGTGACGACCCCGAACGAGATCAGGCCCTGCCACACCGCGAGGACCAGCACGACCGCGACGATCGGCGGCACGATCTTGGTGCGGAAGGTCTGGCCGAAGGAGGGCCGGCCCGTGCCGGTCGTCTCCAGCGCGTCGAGACCCGCCTCCACCGCGCCGAGCCGGTCCTTGTCGGCGGTCGGCGCCTCGATGGTGTCCGTCGTCCTCGTCTCACTGCTGGCCATGACGGCGGATCTCCTCACGCAGAACATCGGTGATCTCCAGGGACAGCTCCGCCACCGGCGCGTCCTCGATACGGCGCGGCTGCGGGATGTCCACCCGCCACTCCCGGGCCACCCGGCCCGGACGTGAGGACAGCAGCACCACCCGCTGGGCGAGGCGCACCGCCTCACGGACGTTGTGCGTGACGAAGAGGACGGAGAGCCGCGTCTCCTCCCAGATCCGGGTCAGCTCGTCGTGCAGCACGTCCCGCGTGATGGCGTCGAGCGCCGCGAACGGCTCGTCCATCAGCAGGAGCTTGCTCTCCTGCCCGAGCGCCCGCGCCAGCGCCACCCGCTGACGCATACCGCCGGACAGCTCGTGCACCCGCTTGCCGTACGCGCCCTTCAGCCGGACGAGTTCGAGCAGGGCCTCGGCGCGCTCGCGCCGCTCGTTCTTCGCAACCCCCCGGAGCTTCAGGGCGAGTTCGATGTTCTTGCCCGCGGTCAGCCACGGGAACAGGGCGTGCTCCTGGAACATCAGGGCGGGACGCCCGTCGGTGCTGATGCTGCCCTGGCTGGGCTTGTCGAGCCCCGCGACCAGGTTGAGCAGCGTGGACTTGCCGCAGCCCGAGGCCCCCAGGAGGGTGACGAACTCGCCCGGAGCGACATCGAGAGTGATGTCGTCGAGGACGAGCTGCTGCCCGGCGGGTCCGGCGAAGGACTTGGACACGTGCTCGATACGGGCGGCGTGCTCGACGGTCCCGACGCCGTCGGCGGCCTTGGCGAGTGCGGTGGCCATGGTCGTCACCTCCTGGGAACTCAGCGGACTGGGGTTACTTGACGCCGAGACCGGCGTCGTCGACCTCGGACTCGCCCTCGGCCTTCAGGACCTTGTTGAGGATCGACAGGTCGTAGATGCCGTCCAGCAGCGGGTCCTTCAGCAGACCGGCCTTGACCGCGTGCTCCGCCTCGGTGTTGAGGGTGGAGGCCAGCGGGTCGTTGGTGAACTGGATCGACGTCCACGCCGGGTCGAGGACCTTGGCGTCCAGGGCCTTGCCCGAGTCCTCCTTCAGACGGGCGTTGGCGGCCGCCTTCGCCTTCTCCGTGTCGGAGTTGATGAAGGCGTTCGTCTTGACCGCGCCGCGCAGCACCGCCTCGACGACCTTCGGGTGCTCCTTCAGGAAGTCCTGCCGCACGATGATGTTCGTGATCACGAACTTCTTGTCCGGCCACAGGTCGGCCTCGTCCAGCAGCACCTTCGCGCCCTCGGCGACCAGCTTCGACGCGGTCGGCTCCGGCACCCACGCGCCGTCGACGGAGCCCGACTTGTAGGCGTCCGGGGTGATCTTGTTGTCGGTGCGGACCACCGAGACGTCGCCCTTGCCGCTCTCCGCGTCGACCTTCCAGCCCTGCTCGGCGATCCAGTTGAGGAATGCCACGTCCTGGGTGTTGCCGAGCTGCGGCGTCGCGATCTTCTTGCCCTTGACGTCCTTCAGGGACTTGACCTTGTCCGGGTTGACGACCAGCTTCACACCGCCGGAGGCCGAACCGCTGATGATGCGCAGGCCCTTGCCCGCGGACTTGGTGTAGCCGTTGATCGCCGGGGAGGGGCCGATCCAGCCGATGTCGATCGACTTCGAGTTCAGCGCCTCGATCTCGGACGGCCCGGCGTTGAAGGTCGCGTACTCGGCCTTGGTGGCGCCGAGCTCCTTCTGGAAGATGCCTTCCTGGCGGCCGACCAGCGCGGTGGCGTGCGTCAGATTGCCGAAGTAGCCGATCTTGACGGTGTCGAGACCCTCGATCTTCTTGGCGCCGGCGGCGACCTTGGCGGTGTCGTCGTCCTTGGCCTGGGAGCCGTAGCCGCAGGCGGCGAGGGTGAGGAGGGGAAGCGTTGCGAGGACCGCGACGGAGCGCCGGAAGGCGGAAGAGCGGTAGGCAGGCACGGGAGGTGTTCCTCTCGGAGGCCCGGCGGTCACAGCCCCTTCGGGTGTGGCCGGGGAATCAGGAAAAAGGTCTTCGTCGCAACGGGGACGTCCGGTGGGGGGACGGGGCGCGCAAGCGGTGCGCGTACGTCAGCACACACATCGCGCGACTCCGCCCTGCCCGCTGCCGAGGGCGCCGGAGCCCACACGGCCGCCCTCCTTCGCGAACGTCGCGTAGTAGTCCACGGGGTTCATCTCAGAAGTCCCACCCGTCGTCCTCGGAGTCGTCCTTGACGGGCTCCGGGGAGGCGAACGACTCGCCGACCATCCCGGCGGTCAGGGTCGTGCCGTCGGACGGGTCGATCAGGATGAACGAACCGGTGCGGCGGGAGTCGGCGTAGGAGTCGACCGGCAGCGCCTGAGCCGTACGGACCTTCACCCGGCCGATGTCGTTGGCGACGAGCTGTCCCGGGTGCGGGTGCAGGGACAGGTCGTCGAGCGTGAGACGGGACGGGATGTCCTTGACGATCGCCTTCACCGTGCGGGTGCCGTGCTTGAGCAGCACCCGGTGGCCGACCGTCAGCGGCTGGTCGGCGACATGGCACACGGTCGCCTCGATGTCCTGCGTCGTCGCGGGCGCGTCCTTGCTCGGCACGATCAGGTCGCCGCGCGAGATGTCGATGTCGTCCTCCAGCAGGAGCGTCACCGACTGCGGGGTGTAGGCCACGTCGACCGGCTTGCCCAGCACGTCGATCCCCGCGACCTTCGTCGCACGGCCGGACGGCAGCACCGTCACCGGGTCGCCCACCCGGAACGTACCGGCGGCGATCTGACCGGCGTACCCCCGGTAGTCGGGGTGCTCGGCGGTCTGCGGGCGGATCACGTACTGCACGGGCAGCCGGGCGTGGCAGTGCGCCAGGTCGTGGCTGACCGGCACGGTCTCCAGGTGCTCCAGGACCGTCGGGCCGCCGTACCAGTCCATGTGCGCGGACGGCTCCACCACGTTGTCACCGGCCAGCGCCGAGATCGGGATCGCGGTGACATCGGGGACGCCCAGCTCGGTCGCGTACGCCGTGAACTCCTCGGCGATGGCCGCGAACACCTTCTCCTCGTAGCCGACGAGGTCCATCTTGTTGACGGCGAGGACCGCGTGCGGGACGCGCAGCAGCGCGGCGATCGCGGCGTGCCGGCGGGTCTGCTCGACGACACCGTTGCGGGCGTCGACCAGGATCACCGTCAGCTCGGCGGTGGAGGCACCCGTCACCATGTTGCGGGTGTACTGCACATGGCCGGGCGTGTCGGCGAGGATGAACCGGCGCTTGGCCGTGGCGAAGTAGCGGTACGCCACGTCGATGGTGATGCCCTGCTCCCGCTCGGCCCGCAGACCGTCGGTGAGCAGCGCGAGGTCCGGGCCCTCCTGGCCCCGGCTCGCCGAGACGCGCTCCACGGCCTCCAGCTGGTCGGTGAGGACCGACTTGGAGTCGTGCAGCAGCCGGCCGACGAGGGTGGACTTGCCGTCGTCGACGGAGCCCGCGGTGGCGAACCTGAGGAGTGTGGTGGCGGAGAGTTCCGCGGTCGTCGTCATGCTTAGAAGTACCCCTCGCGCTTGCGGTCTTCCATCGCGGCCTCGGACAGCTTGTCGTCGGCGCGGGTGGCGCCCCGCTCGGTGAGCCGGGACGCGGCGATCTCGGTGATGACCTGCTCCAGCGTCACGGCGTCGGAGTCGACGGCACCGGTGCAGGACATGTCACCCACGGTCCGGTAGCGGATGAGCCGCTTCTCGACGGTCTCGCCCTCCTTCGGGCCGCCCCACTCGCCGGCGGTGAGCCACATGCCGGCCCGCTGGAACACGTCACGCTCGTGCGCGAAGTAGATCTCCGGCAGTTCGATGCCCTCGCGGGCGATGTACTGCCAGACGTCCAGCTCGGTCCAGTTGGAGAGCGGGAAGACGCGGACGTGCTCGCCGGGCGCGTGACGGCCGTTGTAGAGCTGCCACAGCTCGGGGCGCTGACGGCGCGGGTCCCACTGGGAGAACTCGTCGCGCAGCGAGAACACCCGTTCCTTGGCGCGGGCCTTCTCCTCGTCGCGCCGGCCGCCGCCGAAGACCGCGTCGAACTTCTCCGACTGGATCTTCTCGGTCAGCGGCACCGTCTGCAGCGGGTTGCGGGTGCCGTCGGGGCGCTCCTTGAGGACCCCGCGGTCGATGTAGTCCTGCACCGACGCCACGTGCAGCCGCAGGTTGTGCTGGGCCACCGTGCGGTCCCGGTACTCGATGACCTCGGGGAAGTTGTGCCCGGTGTCCACGTGCAGCAGGGAGAAGGGGATCGCCGCCGGGGCGAACGCCTTCAGCGCCAGGTGCAGCATGACGATGGAGTCCTTGCCGCCGGAGAACAGGATCACCGGCCGCTCGAACTCGCCCGCCACCTCGCGGAAGATGTGGACGGCCTCGGACTCCAGCGCGTCCAGATGGGAGAGGGTGTACGGCGTGCCGGTGCCCTCGGACACGGCCGCGACGGTCGTCGTCATGCCAGACCCCTCTCGGTGAGCAGCTTGTGGACCAGCGCCGCGGACTCCTGGACCGTCTGGTCCTGCGACTCGATGCGCAGGTCCGGGTTCACGGGCGCCTCGTACGGGTCGTCGACCCCGGTCAGCCCGGAGATCTCGCCCGCCGCCTGCTTGGCGTACAGCCCCTTCACATCGCGTACGGAGCACACCTCGACCGGAGTGGCCACATGCACCTCCACGTACGCGGCACCGCTCGCCGTGTGGCGCTCGCGCACCGCCTCGCGGCTGTCGGCGTACGGCGCGATGACGGGGACCAGCACCTTGACGCCGTTGCGGGCGAGCAGGTCGGCGAGGAAGCCGATGCGCTGCACGTTGGTGTGCCGGTCGGCGCGGCTGAAGCCGAGTCCGGCGGTGAGGAACTCGCGGATCTCGTCGCCGTCGAGCACCTCGACGAGGTGGCCCTCCTCACGCAGCCGGTTCGCCAGCTCGTACGCGATGGTGGTCTTGCCGGCGCTCGGCAGACCCGTGAGCCAGACGGTGGCTCCGGTCGTCACTTGGTTCTCCTGGTTCGTCACGGGCACGGTCGCGGTCACAGGTGCAGCCCGCACTCGGTCTTGGCGCTGCCGGCCCAGCGGCCGGCGCGCGCGTCCTCGCCCGGGGCGACGCGGCGCGTGCAGGGGGCACAGCCCACGGAGGCGTAGCCGTCCATGAGCAGCGGGTTGGTGAGCACCCCGTGCTCGGCGACGTAGGCGTCCACGTCGTCCTGCGTCCAGCGGGCGATCGGGGCGATCTTGACCTTGCCCCGCTTCTCGTCCCAGGCGACGACCGGGGTGTTCGCCCGGGTCGGGGACTCGTCGCGGCGCAGGCCCGTCGCCCATGCGTCGAAGCGGGCGAGGCCCTCCTCGAGCGGCTTGACCTTGCGCAGGAAGCAGCACAGGTCCGGATCGCGGTCGTGGAGCTTCGGACCGTGCTCGGCGTCCTGTTCGGCGACCGTCCGGCGCGGGGTGATCGTGATGACGTTGACGTCCATCACGGCCTCCACCGCGTCCCGGGTGCCGATGGTCTCCGGGAAGTGGTAGCCGGTGTCGAGGAACACCACGTCCACGCCGGGCCGGGCCCGGGAGGCGAGGTGCGCGACCACGGCGTCCTCCATGGAGGAGGTCACGCAGAACCGCTTGCCGAAGGTGTCCACGGCCCACTGGAGGATCTCCAGGGCCGAGGCGTCCTCCAGATCACGGCCGGCCTGCTCGGCGAGCGCCTTGAGTTCGGCGCGCCGGGCGTCGTCGGGACCGGCCGCGGTGTCGTCGTCGCCCGGCGACGCGGATGTGTCGCCATCCGCCTGAACGGTCGTCATATGTGATCCCCTCCGCTGTCGGCTCGCTGAAGCCCCCGGGCCAGCAGCCCGAGGAACTTCAACTGGAAGGCTCGATTGCAGGCCCCGCATTCCCATGCGCCGTGGCCCTCTTCGTTCGGGCGCAGGTCCTCGTCGCCGCAGTAGGGGCAGTAGAACGGCGCGGCTCGCTCGCTCATGACAGGGACTCCTCGCCGGCGCGGGCCACCCAGGTGGCGAACCGCTCGCCGTCCTCGCGCTCCTCCTCGAAGCGCCGCAGGACCCGCTCGACGTAGTCGGGCAGTTCCTCGGAGGTGACCTTCAGGCCGCGCACCTTGCGGCCGAACCCGGCCTCCAGGCCGAGCGCGCCGCCCAGGTGCACCTGGAAGCCCTCGACCTGCTCACCCCGCTCGTTGAGGACGAGCTGTCCCTTGAGACCGATGTCCGCCACCTGGATACGCGCGCAGGCGTTGGGGCACCCGTTGATGTTGATGGTGAGCGGTTCGTCGAAGTCGGGGAGGCGGCGCTCCAGTTCGTCGATGAGGGAGGAGCCGCGGGCCTTGGTCTCGACGATCGCGAGCTTGCAGTACTCGATGCCGGTGCAGGCCATCGTGCCGCGCCGGAACGGCGACGGGTTCACCGTGAGGTCCAGCGCCTCCAGCCCCGCGACGAGCGAGTCGACCTGGTCCTCGGTGACGTCGAGCACGATCATCTTCTGCTCGACGGTGGTGCTGACCCGGCCGGAGCCGTGGGCCTCGGCGAGGTCGGCGATCTTCGTCAGGGTGGTGCCGTCGACCCGGCCGACACGCGGGGCGAACCCGACGTAGTAGCGGCCGTCGTTCTGCGGGTGCACACCGACGTGGTCGCGCCAGCGCTCCACGGGCTGGTCGGGGGCGGGCCCGTCGATCAGCTTCCGCTTGAGGTACTCGTCCTCCAGGACCTGGCGGAACTTCTCGGTGCCCCAGTCCGCGAGGAGGAACTTCAGCCGGGCGCGGGTGCGCAGCCGCCGGTAGCCGTAGTCACGGAAGATCGAGATGACGCCCTCGTACACGTCCGCGACCTCGTCCAGCGGCACCCACGTACCGAGCCGCTGCCCGATCTTGGGGTTGGTGGACAGACCGCCGCCGACCCACAGGTCGAAGCCGGGGCCGTGCTCCGGGTGGCGGACACCGACGAAGGCGATGTCGTTGATCTCGTGCGCCACGTCCAGCAGCGGCGAACCGGAGATCGCCGACTTGAACTTGCGGGGCAGGTTCGAGAAGGCCTTGTTGCCGATGATCCGCCGCTGGATCTCCTCCATGGCGGGCGTGCCGTCGATGATCTCGTCCGCGGCGATACCGGCGACGGGCGAGCCGATGATCACACGCGGGGTGTCACCGCACGCCTCGGTCGTGGACAGCCCCACGGCCTCCAGCCGCTCCCAGATCTCGGGCACGTCCTCGACCCGGATCCAGTGGTACTGCACGTTCTGCCGGTCGGTGATGTCGGCGGTGCCCCGCGCGAACTCCTGCGAGATCTCACCGATCACCCGCAGCTGCCGCGTGGTGAGACGACCGCCGTCGATGCGCACCCGCAGCATGAAGTACTTGTCGTCCAGCTCCTCCGGCTCCAGGATCGCGGTCTTGCCGCCGTCGATCCCGGGCTTGCGCTGGGTGTAGAGACCCCACCAGCGCATCCGGCCGCGCAGGTCGTTCGGGTCGATCGAGTCGAAGCCGCGCTTCGAGTAGATCGTCTCAATGCGTGTCCGCACATTGAGACCGTCGTCGTCCTTCTTGAACTGCTCGTTGCCGTTGAGCGGGGTGAAATGTCCGGCGGCCCACTGTCCTTCGCCACGGTGACGGCTCACCTTGCGGCGGGGCGTGGCGGAGTTCTCCGGGGTGGCGGCCATGGTTCTACGTCCTTCGGACAAGTCGGTAAGCGGCTCTGACCTGCGCGTACGCGCACATGCGGGCACACCGGCAGGGGTGTGCGGCGCCTGCGCGTCATTGCGCTGGCCGAAACAGAGGAGGGGGTGCGGCGCTGGTGCCCGGGGTCGTGGCGACCCCTCGCGGTCGGGGCGTCAGCTCACCGGACAGATGGCGCTGGACATGCGGCCGAGGTCGACGTGCCGCCGACTCACCAAGGCAATTCCAGTTCCAGACATGACGGAAGCGTGTCACGGCTCTTTAGACCGAGTCCACCTTCATCCACATGTCGGACAAGGATGTCTCGCATGGCGAGACGATGTGATGTGGGTCATGACGTCCGGGGCAGGGCCCCCGGCCAGGGTCCCGGCGCGACCACGTCGGCTTCCTCCGTCACTTCGGTGTCGAACAGTCTGAACCCGCGCCGCTGGTAGTTCGCCAGCGCGTGCTCGCTGTCCCTGCTGCATGTGTGCAGCCACACCCGCTTCGTCGGCGGCAGCGCCGGCCACCGCTCGGCGAGGTCCCAGGCCCGGGCCGTGCCGTACGACAGGAGGTGCCCGCCGATGCGCCGGCCTCGGAAGGCCGGGATCAGCCCGAAGTACACGATCTCCACGGCCCCGCCGTCCTGCGGCTCCAGCTCGACGTACCCCGCGGGTGTGCCCCGGTCGTACGCGACCCACGTCTCCACGCCGGGCCGCCGAAGGTGCTCCTGCCACTGGGCGTACGTCCATGACAGCCGGTCGATCCACAGGATGTCGCCGCCGACGGACGCGTACAGGAAGCGGCTGAACTCGGGGGAGGGCACCTCGGCGCGGACGATACGGACGTCGTCGCCCTCGGGTGCGGCGGCGGGCAGGAGGTCGCCCGGGGACGTCTGCTCCAGGGACCAGGTGGTGAGGGTGCTGCGGCTGCTCATACGGCCAGGGAATCACGCGGGTCGGCCCGCGACCAAGGCCGGTCCCGACCACCGGTCGGGCAGGGCCGGCGGGCCGTGCGGGTCATGACGCCGTCGACGGTGGGGCCGGGTCGGTCGGTGCGACCCGGCCGGTGGTGGACGGTCCGGCGCGGACGACGGCCTGGTCCCCTCGAGGGCCGAACAGGTGCAGGATCTCGACGGGGCGCGAGTCCGCGGGGCCGAACCAGTGGGGCTCGGTGGTGTCGAACTCGGCCACCTCGCCGGGCCGCAGCGTGAAGTCCCGCTCCCCGAGGCTCGCCCCGTCGGCCGGCGTACTCGTCGCGGCCCGCGCCCTCCAGGGCGTCGGCGCCTCGATGCTCAGCCCCGTGGCGCTCGCGATCGTGGTGAACGCGATGCCGGACCCGAAGGAAAGGGCGCAGGCGATCGGCGTCTGGGCGTCGGTGTTCGGGTTGAGCATGGCCGCCGGACCCGTGACGGGCGGCGCGCTGCTCGCGCACCTCGACTGGCGGGCGCTGTTCTGGATCAACGCCCCCGTCATCGCCGCCGCCCTGCTGCTCAGCGCCGTGTTCGTGCCGGAGTCCCGGGCCCCGCGGGCCCGCCGGCTCGACCTGCCCGGCCAGGTCCTGCTGACGGTGGTCCTCGCCGTCGTCGTCGGCGTCCTGATCGAAGGGCCGCGCATCGGCTGGACATCGCCCGCGGCGCTGGCGGGCTACGCGTGCGGCGCCGTGGCCGCGGCCGCTCTCGTGCGGGTCGAGTCCCGCCGACGTGAGCCGCTCATGGATCTGCGCCTCTTCGGGCGCCCGGTGTTCAGCGGTGCCGTCGTGGGCGCGGTCGCGGTCTTCGTCGCGCTGAGCACGACGCTGCTGCTGAACACCCTCTACCTGCAGCACACCCGGGGATGGACGCCGCTGGCCGCGGGCGTCGCGACCCTGCCCCTGGCCGTCGGGGCGACCGTCTGCGCCCCGTGGGCGGGCCGCATGGTCGGCCGCACGGGACCGCGGCCGCCGCTGCTGCTGGCCGGCGGGTTCATCACGGCCGGCGGACTCTGCCTGGTGCGGCTCACCCCGCACACGAGCGTGCTCCTGCTGCTGACCGCGTACGCGCTCATCGGCATCGGGTTCGGCTTCGCCAACGCCCCGCTCACCAACACCGCGGTCAACGGACTGCCACCCGCCCGTGCCGGTGTGGCGGGGGCGATCACCTCCACCGCACGGCAACTCGGCTCCGCCCTCGGTATCGCTCTCGCCGGCGGCCTGGTCACCGATGCCGGCCCGGGGGAACTCGCAGACGCGTCCCGCCCGGGCTGGCTCCTGGTCGCCGCCTGCGGCGTCCTGCTCCTCCTCGTGGCCCAGGTGTCACGGCCGAGGGAGGTGAAGGGGCCGGCCGCGGGACCGGCCCCTCGTCCCGCTAGTCCAGGGCGCGGTCGACGTCCGACAGCTTCACCGCGTACAGCACCCGCTCGGGGACGGGAGCGGTGAGTGTCCACAGCTCGCCGGTCTCGGGGGAGTAGGAGAGGGGCCCGCCGTGCAACCCCCAGCAGGCGTACGACTGGTGCTCCGAGGTGCCGTTCGTGCAGGTGGCGGCGCGGGCCCGTTCCTCGTCCTGCCGCCACACCGTGCCGTGCCGCCCCTGCTTGGCGGCGGCCTGACTCACGTACCAGTCGCCGTCGTGGGAGAGGACGCCCCGGACACCGGTGGCCTTCGTCTCGTACGCCTCGTCGGCCTCGACCTCGCCCTGCCGCCCGGTGGTGCCGAGCAGCCCGGCCCGGTCGGAGACGGTGTCGAGGTCGTACCGCCACACACGGGCCGCCGTCCCACTGCCCGTCGCGAACGACTCGTTCGCGACGACGCTCGGAGGCGTCGACGTCCGGTCGAGCGAGACGGAGGCGAGACAGGGCACGCCGTCGTTGCCGCGCGCGTCGCAGGCGTCGCCCGAGGCCGGGCTGTAGGAGGCGACCGCGGGCAGCACATACCGGTAGTGGTGGGCGGAGAAGCCCCGGTCGACCTTGCCGATCGCGTCGCTGTCGGTGACGTCGGCGCGGAGGAAGCGGTCGAGGTCGAAGACGTAGAGGGAGTCGTCGCGGTACCCGCTGTTCTGCGGGTTCCGGGCGGTGACGATCAGCTTGTTCTCGTACCAGGCCATGCCGCCGAGCCGGGAACGCACCGCCTTCAGCCCCTTGCCGTCGGCCTGCGGCACGACGAGCAGCACCCAGCGGTACTTCAGGTCCGAGGGGTCGCTCGCGTCGACGAAGGCGACCCGGGCGAGCCCCTCCTCGCCGGCCGTGGTGCCGGCGTGGGTCCAGCCGGACACGATGACCTTGTTGTCGCGGGACGTGGTGACCGACTGGGGCCGCCACCGGTCGTCGACCGCGTCCGGGGCCTCCCAGCAGTACGCCCGCGCGGCCGTCGGCTCGACCGGCAGGACGCCCTTCTCGGTGACGAAGCAGTCGCCCTCGTCCCGCATCGTGTGGTTGGCGCTGCGCAGCACCTCGTCGACGCCGACCCGGCCGCCCATCCCGGCGGTGAGGGTCTCCAGCGCGGTCCGGTCGGTGAGGTTCTCCTTGAGGCGGAGGTCGCGCAGCTCGGCGGCCGAACCGACGGACGACAGGCCGCCCGGCGTCTTCCCGCCCGCCGCCTGGGACGTGCTGATCAGAGTGGCCGCCGCCGTGAGCGCCAGCGCGGTACCCGCGAGGGAAGCGCGCAGCGCACGCCCCCTTCTGCGCCGTCGATGCCTACCGCGATGCTTCATCACAACCTCCCGGTCGGCCAACTGCCTCCTGTGAGCGGAACCTTGACGGAGGGACAGGTGGGGTGGCCTGGAAGGGATGCTACGGCAGTGGGACACGTGTCACGCCGAGGACGCGGGAAATACAGGGAGATCCCTCACCCGGGGGCCATGATCCGTTCACCGGGCGGGGGTTGCGGGAGGTTTGACAGGCGCCCGGGCCGCTTGGTTCAGGGGTCGGCGCGGGGGATGAGGGGGAGGGCGACGCGGATGACTTCCGCGGGGTCGTCGACGGACACGCCGAGTTGGGACAGCCATGTGTACGCCTGCCCGACCTCGATGCCCATGCTCTGTGCCCGGCGGAGCAGGAACTGGAAGCTCACATGGTCCTCCGCGTTCATGAGGTAGTCCTCGTCGTCCGCGAGGAGCCGCTGTGCCGCCGTGAAGGACAAACCGTCCGGGAGGTCGGGGCACGAGGGCTCGACACCCAGTTCGGCGAGTCTGGTCGCGATCTCCTTCGGTTGCCTGAGCAGGCGTTGTGCGGCGCCGATGATGTGCGCGAAGGGCATGCGGTCATCAGTGGTCACGCCGGTCCAGGAGAGCACGCCCATGTCCTTGAACAGTTCCTTGTCGAGCGCGGTCATGCGTCGCGGCGGACGCAGCGGCACGGTGACGCCGAACGCGCGCAGGCGGTCCACCACACGCCGGAGAGACATCCCCGGCCTCGCGGCCGCGCCGAACACCTGGGTGTAGGGGATCGCGCGACCGGGCCTCGGGGGGACGCCCGGCTCGTCGGCATCGCTGAACGGCGTCAGGACGGCAACGTCCCCGGGCTCGACCACCTCGGGGAACGGGACGGGCGGGGCGAAACCAAGACGGGCGTACCGCTCCATGACTTCGGCCGTGCCGACCTTCCACTTCCGGGAGGCCACGAGAACGTGCTGGGGAGGAACCGGCTCGGACTGCCGCAGCCAGGGCTCCTCCCCGTCCAGATCCTCGCTCAACAGCATCAGGAAGTCCTCGGTCGGCTCCACGGGAAGACCCGCCGGGTCTGCGCGGAGCCCACATCGGACGAGACGCTCGCAGAGGTCGGGCACGTCGAGGTGAAGGGCCATCGCGGTGTCGAGCAACTGCGCCGGGTGGACCGTCGCCGCAGGAGTGAACCACTCCCGGAAGTCCTCGCACAGGTAGACGAGCAGTGCTTCGTCCTCCACTGCCGCCACGGCGGTCGCCAAAGTAGCGGCAGGTATCTCGACACCGGAGCGGCGCGACTCGGCGGCCAGCGATTCGACGGTCGTGTCCTTCTCCACCGCCTCCAGGATCAGGCTCTGCACGGTGACAGGCGTGGCCGTCCCGATGCCTTGCCGACGCGGCACGCGCGACTTCAGCAGGGCTTCGGCCACGCGCCGCGCGTCCAGCGGGCGGGTGTACGTGTCCGGAAGTCTCTCGGGCGCCACTTCATGGAGGTTCAGGCGAGCCGCCCGCAAAGCCGTGTCACGAGGAGACCTGGACAGTGTCGCCGCGGCGTCGACCAGCTTCGCCGTCACGTCACCGACGCTGGTGTGCGGTCTCAGTTGGAGTCTCAGCAGGGCGTGGTCGGAAGGGACGGCCGGGAGAACGGGGCCCACGGCGCCGAGTTCCGGGCAGAGTTCGGTGAGTTCCCGCAGTGGAACGGCGGGCCGGATGGCCAGGAGCCGCCACAGGTAGATGTGATCGGGGACAGCGAAAGTCTCGTACAGCAGATCGTTGTCCAGCATGCCGTAGTGTCCGTCACGAAACAGAAGGCGGCGGTCGGTCGGCAGACAACCGGCCCGACCGGCGTCGAACTTCTCGGCGAGGATGTCGAGCATGAGGCCCGCCTCGATGTAGGCGGCCGCGACGATGTCCGCCAGGGGCAGGCTCCCGTCCGCCACCGCGCACAGCCACGAGAAGTCGGCCAACTCCGAGTCACTCGACACCAGATGTCCCACCGCTTGCCGCAGCAGAGCGCGCACCGGGGCCCGTAGATCGTCGAGCACCTGCGACCGGTCGGCCGAGAGGCGTTTCGGCGAGAACTCGCCCGACAGGTTGACGACCACACCGGTCAGCCCGGGGGCCTTCGAGGACAGCACGTCACCGCGCACGGCGGGCTGGACGACCAGACCGTCCACCAGAAGGCCGCCGCCCCGCCGGCACCAGATCACCTGCGCTCCCTCGGGCGCGTCCGGCCATACCACCAGGTCCCCGTCGGCGGCCAGGCCGAACAGTTCTCCCTCGGGCTGTTCGCGGGTGACCAGCTGCCCCGCCGGCCACACCACCACTTCCTCGTGCCGCGCCTCCGTGGGGAACTCGGCGATGGCCAACAGACGGCGCAGCACCTGCGTGCAGGACCACTCCGGAGTCGCCGACTCGGACTCCTCTTCCGCGTCCCGCAGATAGAGCCGCACGGTCGTTCCGGGTTCGGCCCCCTCGTCCGCGACCGGGACGATCCGGAAGAGATGCCCGGGCCCGAAGATGGACACCTCCAGGACCGGCCCGGGCGTCCCGTCGGGCCGCATCCGGCACGTCGTCACCCGGATCTCGTCCGCCAGCATGAAGTAACTCAGGACGCCGATGCCGAAGCGGCTGTTGGGGTGGAGCCTCACCGGTGGATCGAGGCGCGCCCACAGCGCCTGCTCCTCCTTGAAGTCCGGCTGTTCGGCGAAGCGCGCCCCGGCGTTGGAGAACACCCCGCGCAGCTCCGCCTCGCCCATGCCGATGCCGTTGTCGCGGCACTCCACGTACGCGCGGCCGTCGTCGTCGATGTCTTGCTCGAAGCTGATGCGGCCCTCGTAGTTGTACGAGGCGGCCGGGTGCGTGCGGTCCAGGTACTCGGTCCGCGCACGACGGTAGCGGCACGCGTCGAGGGCGTTCTGGTACAGCTCCCGCACCGCGAGATCGCGGTCCTTGTAGAGCTGGACCCCCATCAGGAGGTCCCGGATGCGACGCTCGTCGAGACGGAAGCTCGCCCAGCCCATGAAGGCACCGCCCGACGGGCACACCCCGTCCGAGGACAGGCGGCTGGGCAGCGCGGGCATGGGCTGGTTCACCCGGTCCCGCACCGTCCGGCTCACCGCGTGCAGCAGCTCGTCGGCTCGTGTCACATAGGCCCGCAGGCCCTCGATCACCGCCTCGTGGGCGCATTGCGCCCGCAGGACGGGCAACTGCGCCGACCCGCCCCAGCTCGACTCCTCCAGCGAGGACCGCAGCTCACCGAGGTCGACCGCGTGCGGGATGCCCAGGTGCTCGGCCACGACATCGGGCAACGCGGTCATCTCGACCGAGACGGTGTAGGCCAACGCCGCCAACAGCACCAGCCGCTGGTCCCGCACCCGCTGGTGGCCGGGGCCCCGCAGGCGGTCGTCAGCGGGGAGCCCGGCCAAGTATTCCGGATTGCAGACGTCCGGGCCCCGGCGCAGGCCGTGCAGCAGACGGCTGACCCGGCCCGGGTCCAGCGCCTCGCCCAGAGCTGTGGCCGGTTCGCCCAGCGCCTTCAGCAGGTCCGCCACGGGGGCCTCACCCGTGGACTTCTCGTACGCGTCGTACCGCACCAGCCACCGGTGGTACAGCCACCATCCGATCGCGCCCTCCGACTCCCGCCGCAGCAGGGCCCTTTGGACGAGCAGACCGTGGTCCTCGGCGAAGGCCTCGAACGCGGAGCGGTCCGAACCGTGGGGTGTCCCCAGTGGCTCCAGGCTCCACGGCCGTACGTCGTCCAGCCGTCGTGCCGCAGACCGCAGGGCATGCACCCGGTACAGCAAGGGCGTCAGTACCAGCAACGACGCCTCGGCGGGGTAGAGGTCCAGACGATCCCCGTCGTCCGGCTCCCCGAGCAGCCACTCCACGCGTTCGGCGAAGCGGGTCGCGAACTGCGGCTCCTGCCAGGGGTCCTCGGCGAGGCGCTGCTCCGCCTCGTCGCGGAGAACGGCCAGCCGTGCGGCCACCGACGCGGTCGACTCCTGGTGGGGTGCGACGTCCCGGTTGGGTGAGACGTGGTCCCACACACTCGACGCACGGACCCGCCGCACCCATTCGTCCTCGTCGGCCGCGGCAGGAGCCGACGCTCCCTGTTGCACGACGACCTGCCCGATGGACTGGGCCTGGATGACCGGCCCGCCCACCGTCCCGCCGCTCACCACATTGCCGCCGCCGGGCCCCTGTCGCATCACCGCGTGCCGCTCCTGTCCTCCACCTCGCCTGGAGTCCAGCCTAGGAGTGTCAGAGGCGCTCCGATGGTCCCTCCTTCCACCCCGGGCCGCCCGGCGAACCCGCCCGCGCCCGCACGACCCCCGGCGCCACCGAATGCGGCAGCAGATCCAGGGGGCTGTCCGGGAGGACCACCTCGACGTCGGACCGTTCCGTGAAGCGGTACGGCCGGTGGTCGAGGTAGGCGCCCAGGTAGCGGCGTACGCGGGACATCTCGGCGCGGACGGTGACCGTGCGGGCGGGGTCGCCGAACATGTCGTCGGCGAGGGCGGAGGCGCTGCGGCCGCCGCGGTGGAGGGCGAGGAGGTAGAGGAGCTCGGCGTGGCGGGGGCTGAGGTCATGGGTCCACGAGCCGGCGGAGCCGGAGACGGTGACGGTCCAGCGGCGCGGGTGGGAGACGTCGAGGCTGATGCGGGTGGCCGTCGGGGCGGGCGCGGGGTCCGCGATGGGCCGTATCAGCCAGCCGGCGGAGAGCGGCTCGACCGTGCACAACCCCAGGGTGGGCAGCCAGCAGCGGCCCTGCGCAAGGGACTTGGGCAGTGCGAGGCGACGGGTGTACGGGATGCCCGTCACCGCCGCCGTCCAGCCGTCCCGGTCCACGGCGACCGCCGGGCCGCCGATCCGGGCCAGCACCGGGGCCGCCACCGCCCGCAGTTGTTCCAGCGAGGCGAGGTGCAGGTCGCGCAGCCGGGACTGGGCGAGCTTGGCGACCGCGTCGACCAGCGCCAGCGTCGCGGGGTGCAGGGTCTCCAAGGGGCCGCTGATGTCGACCGAGCCGAGAAGCCGGCCGTCGCGCGGGTCGGTGATGGGCGCGCCGGTGCAGGTCCAGGAGTGCAGGGCCCGCACGAAGTGCTCGGAGGCGAACACCTGGACGGGCCGGCGGACCACCAGGGGTGTGCCCACGCCGTTCGTGCCGACCGTCTCCTCCCGCAGGTCCGCCCCGACCCCGAGGCCCTGCCCGTCGGCCTTGCGGAGCACCGCCGTACTGCCCTCCCGCCACAGCACCCGGGCGTCCGCGTCGGCGACCATCATGATGTGCTGCGCGGTGTCCGCCAGGGACAGCAACCCCTCACGCAGCACCGGCAGTACATGCCGCAGGGGAGAGCTCTGGCGGCGGCGCTCCACCTCGTCCCGGCTCAGCAGGTCGGCCCGGAAGTCGTGGTCGGGATCCATCCCGCTGCTCAGCATGCGGCTCCAGGACTCCTGGATCACCGGGCGGGGGGCCGGTTTCGGACGCCGTCCGGCGAGGGCGGAGGCACGGACCTCGCCGAGCACCCGTTCCGCCCGTGCGGCGTCCGTGGCGGTGAGCCGCGTGACTTCCATCGGCGAGTGCGGCACTCGTTCCTCCCGGCAGGGCCGCCTCCCCGCCCGGGAGGGCCGAGGGAGTCCGGGCCTGCGTGACCGGCGTTGACTACGGGGTCCATAGTCTGCCGTTCTTCGCCCACGGAGGGACTCACTCCGGCCACAGAGCGCCGACGAGTTGCAACCCCCTGCAACCCTGGCGGACGGCCGGGCCCTGCTTGACACTTGTTCAACGCCGCCCGGTGCGGCGCGTGTGCTCCGCTCGCAGGGGCCCGAACGCGGGGGTGGTGCCGTGTCGGCGCAGCACCACCCCCGCGCCACTCGAAAGGGGCCCCGCCCGGCGGGGCTCAGCCCACCGGCCGGGCCCGCTCCACCACCGAGGCCAGGTCCAGCGTGTGCGGCAGGGTGCCGAAGGCCGCGCCCCAGTCGCCGCCCAGCCGGGACGCGCAGAACGCGTCCGCGACCGCCGGCGGCGCATACCGGACCAGGAGGGCGCCCTGGAGGACCAGGGCGAGGCGCTCCACGAGCCGACGGGCGCGGGCCTCGACGCCGTCGAGGTCGGCGAGTTCGGTCAGCAGGTTCTTGATCGCCCTGTCGAGGCGGTGGTCGGCGCCACGGGCCCGGCCCACCTCCCGCAAGTACGCGTCGAGCGCCCGGGGTTCCCGCTGCAGGGCACGCAGCACGTCCAGCGCCTGGACGTTCCCGGCGCCCTCCCAGATCGAGTTGAGCGGCGACTCCCGCAGCAGCCGGGGCATGCCCGACTCCTCGACGTAGCCGTTGCCGCCGAGGCACTCCGCGGCCTCCGTCACCGTGGCCGTACAGCGCTTGGTCACCCAGTACTTGGCGGCCGGCACCGCCAGCCGCAGCAGCGCGCGCTCGCCCTCGTCGCCGTCCGGTCCCTCCGCCGCGTCGTACGCCGCCGCCAGCCGCAGCGCCAGCGTCGTCGCCGCCTCCGACTCCAGCGCCAGGTCGGCGAGAACGTTCCGCATCAGCGGCTTGTCGATCAGCTTCCCGCCGAACGCCTCCCGGTACGCGCAGTGGTGCGCGGCCTGCGCCACCGCCTGCCGCATCAGCGAGGCCGCGCCCAGCGCGCAGTCCAGCCGGGTGACGGACACCATCTCGATGATCGTGCGCACGCCCCGGCCCTCGTCGCCGACCCGGCGCGCCCACGTACAGTCGAACTCGACCTCACTGGAGGCGTTCGACCGGTTGCCCAGCTTGTCCTTCAGCCGCTGGATGCGGAACACGTTGCGGGTGCCGTCCGCCAGCACCCGCGGCACCAGGAAGCAGGTCAGCCCGCCCGGCGCCTGCGCCAGCACCAGGAAGCCGTCGGACATCGGCGCCGAGCAGAACCACTTGTGGCCCCGCAGCTCGTACGTCCCGTCCTCGGCCAGGGGCCGGGCCTCGGTCGTGTTGGCGCGTACGTCGCTGCCGCCCTGCTTCTCCGTCATGCCCATTCCGAAGAGCACACCGGCCTTCCGGTCGGCGGGCCTCAGGTCCCAGTCGTAGATCGTGGACGTCAGCCGGGGCTCCCACTCGGCGGCCAGCGCCGGGTCCGTGCGCAGGGCCGGCACCGCCGCGTGGGTCATCGACAGGGGGCAGCCGTTGCCGGCCTCGACCTGGGTCCAGACGACGAAGCCTGCGGCGCGCCGGACATGCCCGGAGGGACGTGTCCAGGCGGCCGTCAGCCCCGCCGAGACGCCCTTGCCGAGCAGCCGGTGCCAGGACGGGTGGAACTCGACCTCGTCGATCCGGTTGCCGTAGCGGTCGTGGGTGCGCAGCTTCGGCGGGTTCTCGTTGGCGAGCCTGCCCCACTCCTGGACCTGCTCCGACCCGGCCGTACGACCGAGCCCCGACAGTTCACCGCGGGCCTCGTCGAGGACGTCCGGGGCCACATGCCGATCGACGGCCTCCGTCAGGACCCGGTCGGCGGCGTAGACGTCATAGCCCACCAGGGGCGGAACCTGATTGGTCACTTCGTGCGTGGCTGCCATGCCAGGAAACCTACCGTTCCTGTGGACTGAGCATGAGTGAGCCCGCTCAGCCGCACGCCCCGAACGGTCTTGGGCG
>NZ_LIRK01000118.1 GCF_001419765.1 Streptomyces torulosus | reverse complement strand
GTCGCGGCCGGCCGCGACCCCGACCACATCAAGGTGCTGCCCGGCATCGTCCCGGTGCTCGGCTCCACGGAGGCGGAGGCGCTGGCGAACGAGCAGGTGCTGGAGGACCACATCGTGTACACGCACGGGGTGGGCCGCCTGGAGGCGCTGCTCCAACTGGAGCCCGGAACGCTGGAGTTGGATTCTCTCCTGCCGGACGACCTGCCGCCGGAGAGCGCCATCGAGGGCGCCAAGAGCCGCTACACGCTCGTCGTCGAACTGGCCCGGCGCGAGCGGCTCACCGTACGGCAGCTGATCGGGCGGCTCGGCGGCGGCCGCGGCCATCTGACCTTCGCCGGGACGCCCGAGCAGGTCGCCGACGAGATCGAGACCTGGTTCACGGGGGGCGCTGCCGACGGCTTCAACATCATGCCCGCGGTCCTGCCGTCCGGCCTGGACGCCTTCGTCGACCACGTCGTCCCGATCCTGCGCGCCCGCGGTCTGCTGCGCAGCGCGTACGGGCCGCGCCAGACCCTGCGGGAGCGCTACGGCCTCCCCCGCCCCGTCAACCAGTACGCCGGCCCCGCCCGGGAAACCGCGCTCGTCTGAAAGGACCCGCACATGTCCGACCTCCAGATCCGCAAGATCACCGGGAACATCGGCGCCAAGGTGGCCGGCGTGGACATCGCCCGCCCCCTCGACGACGAGACCGTCGCCGAACTCCGGGAGGCCCTCAACGTCCACAAGGCCCTGGTGTTCGACGTGGTGAACCTCGACGACGCGAGCCAGCAGGCCTTCGTCCGGCACTTCGGCGACATCACCACCGCTCACCCGACCGTGCCGTCCGTCGACGGCACCCCGAACGTCCTGCCCGTCGACAGCGAGCGGGGCCGGGCCGCCAACCACTGGCACACCGATGTCACCTTCGTCCTCAACCCGCCGCAGGCGACCTCCCTGCGCAGCATCACGATCCCGCCGTACGGCGGCGAGACACTGATCGCCAACTCGGCGGCCGCCTACCGCGACCTGCCCGAACCGCTGCGCGCCCTCGCCGACACCCTGTGGGCCGAACACACCAACGACTACGACTACGCGGTGCCCGAGGAGGCCCTCGACGAGCAGCAGGCGGCCGCACGAGCCCAGTTCACGTCCATCAAGTACCGCACGGTCCACCCGGTGGTACGTGTCCACCCGCTGACCGGGGAACGCGGGCTGTTCATCGGCGGGTTCGCGCAGCGCATTGTCGGTCTGTCGACGGGCGAGTCCCGCAAGCTCCTCGACCTGTTCCAGTCGTACGTCACCCGCCCGGAGAACGTGCTGCGCCACCGCTGGTCGGAGAACCAGCTCGTCATCTTCGACAACCGCATCACCCAGCACTACGCCATCGACAACTACGACGGTCTGCCGCGGCGGCTGCACCGGGTGACCGTCGCCGGTGACGTGCCGGTGGGCGTCGAGGGGAAGGAGAGCTACTCCGTCGAGGGGGACGCGGCGCACTACACCCCGGTGGCGGTCCCCGTAGCCGCCTAGTCACCCTGCGTGCCGGACGCGTCCGGATAGCGGACGGCCCCTTCGTGCGCGCGAAGGGGCTGTCCAGACTGTGGACGTTTTTGCCCTCTCACGCATTGGACGAGCCGCGCCCATGCCCAGCAGCACCGTCAAGGCTCCACCGGAGCAGGACGCCTCCCTCTCCCACGGCCTCAAGCAGCGCCACCTGTCGATGATCGCCCTCGGCGGGGTGATCGGCGCGGGACTCTTCGTCGGCTCCGGGGCGGGGATCGCCGCCGCCGGCCCGTCGATCGTCCTCGCGTACGCCCTCTCCGGGATCCTCGTGATGCTGGTGATGCGGATGCTCGGCGAGATGTCCGCCGCGTATCCCTCGTCGGGCTCCTTCTCGGCACACGCGGAACGCGCGGTGGGCCCGTGGGCGGGCTTCACCGCCGGCTGGTCGTTCTGGGTGCTGCTGTGCACCGCCGTGGGTCTGGAGGGCATCGGCGCCGCGAAGATCGTGACCGGGTGGGTGCCCGGGACGCCCGAGTGGGCGTGGGTCGCGCTGTTCATGCTGGTGTTCCTCGGCACCAACCTGGCGGCCGTGAAGAACTTCGGCGAGTTCGAGTTCTGGTTCGCCGCGCTGAAGGTCGGCGCGATCACCCTGTTCCTGGTGCTCGGCGTCCTGGCCGTGGCGGGCGTCCTGCCCGGCGGCGACTCGCCCGGTCTCGCCAACCTCACCGGCGAGGGCGGCCTGCTGCCCAACGGCACGGACGGCCTCGTCGTCGGCCTGCTCGCCTCGATCTTCGCGTACGGCGGTCTGGAGACCGTGACGATCGCGGCGGCCGAGTCGGAGAACCCCGTGAAGGGCGTCGCGACCGCCGTGCGGACGGCGATGTGGCGGATCGCCGTCTTCTACATCGGCTCCATGGCCGTCATCGTGACCCTGGTCCCGTGGGACTCGAAGGCGGTCGTCGAGAAGGGCCCGTACGTCGCCGCCCTCGACCACATCGGCATCCCCGGCGCCGGTCAGCTGATGAACGTGGTGGTGTTCGTGGCGCTGCTGAGCGCGATGAACGCCAACATCTACGGCTCCTCCCGCATCGCGTACTCCCTGGTGGAGCGCGGGCAGGGCCCGAGGTTCCTCGGCCGGGTCTCGGGCGGGGTCCCCCGGATCGCGGTGCTGGCCTCCAGCGTCTTCGGCTTCCTGTGCGTCGTGCTCAGCTACTGGCGGCCCGACGACGTCTTCGCGTGGCTGCTGAACATGATCGGCGCGGTGATCCTCGTCGTGTGGATCCTCATCGCCGTCTCGCAGCTGCTGCTGCGCCGCCGCATCGAACGCGAGGCCCCCGAGCGCCTCGTCGTCCGCATGTGGGCGTTCCCCTGGCTGACCTGGGTGGCGCTGGCCGGGATGGCGGCGGTGTTCGTCCTCATGGCACGGGAGCCGGCGACCCGGACACAGCTGTACTGGTCGGGCGGGATGACGGCGGTGCTGGCGGCCGTGGGGTACGGATGGCAGCGGGCGCGGGAGAGGCGCTGATCAGGTCGCCGCTTCGGCCCGCCACCGGGTGAGCCACTCGCGGTTCTCCACGACGAAGGGGTGCGCCGGGCCGAGCACCCCTTCGCGGCGCTCGATGAGTTCCTCCAGCATGCCGATGGCCTCGGCGGTCCGGCCCAGGCCGTGGGCGGCCACGGCGTTGAGGCACAGGGCCGCGAGTGCGAGGGGATGATCCCGCCCCTGCGCGCGGACCCGGTCGGCCAGCACCATGGGGGCCAGCTGCCAGGCCTCTTCGTATCGGTGCACCGTGCAGAGCGTCCACGCGAAATTCTGGCGGGCACGAACGGTCGTGGGATGGTCCGGCGGCAGGGCGCGTTCGCAGGCGGCGATGAGGGCCCTCCCCTCCTCCTCGTACCGACGCTCCCCGTCGGTGTGCGGCAGCAGTTCGATCAGGTCGGCCCACACGTTCAGCGCCTGCGACGAGTCCTCCCCCAGGGTCCGGCGGTATCCGTCGAGCGCACGCCGACCCCATCCGACGGCCTCCGTGTGCCGGTCGAGCAGCAGGAGCGGTGCCAGCAGGCCCTCGCAGCTGCGCAAGGTGTCCACGTGGTCGGTGCCGAGCAGGCGTTCGCGGATGTCCAGCACCTCACGGTGCAGCGCCACGGACTCGTCGTAGCGGCCCATCCGGAAGTACGCCCTGGCCTCCAGCTCCCGGGCGTCCAGGGTGACGCGGTGCTCACCGCCCAGACAGTTCACCACTTCCCTGGCGACGGCGGGCGCGAGGTCCTGGAAACCCCCGAAGTCCCCGGCACCGTAGACCTGTCCGACCACCCGCACCGCCAGCGCCGCGGTCCGCTCGTTCGGAACCGAGGCCAGCAGGGCCGAGGCGTGCGGTGACAACACCGCCAGCCGCCCTCTGGCCACGACGGACTCATCGTCCCGCTCCGGCAGTCCGGCCTCCAGCATGTCGGCCGCGACCTCCGCGAACACCGGCCGCTGCCCCGCCGGCACCCCCGCCGCCACGCTGTCCAGCAGCACGCCGTGGGCCTGGACGCACCGGGCGCCGTCCGTCTCGACCAGTTCGGCGAGGGAGTGGTCGAGCAGGCCCCGCAACGCCGGCTCCAACCGCTCCGCCGCCGGCGCGGGTTCGAGGCCGTCGACCGGCATCTCGCCGCGGGCCAGCGGCAGCAGCAGCGTCAGCGGCACCGGGTCCGCCGCGAGGAACGACAGCAGGCGCAGCAGGGTCGTCGACTCGGGCAGGCCGCGCGAGGCGAGGGTGTCCAGGGACAGCTGCCAGGTGCGGCCGACCAGCCGGCGGGACTGGCCGGTGCCGTGTCCGGTGGCACCCCGGTCGACGATCGCGGTCGACTCCTCGGCGAGCTTGCGGTCGTACTCGTCCATGGACCACGACTCCAGCAGTTGGTGGGCCAGATGGGACCCGGCGAGGGTGAGGGCGAGCGGCAGGCGGCCCAGCCGCTCGGCGACCTTGCGGGCCGACGCGAGGTCGCCCGCGTCCGGCGCGAGGTCGCACAGGACGCGAGCCGCGTCGTCCAGCGGCAGCACGCCCAGCGCGTGCCGGGTCACCCGCGGTCCGTGCCACAGCGGGCTGGTGGCGTGGCGGGTGGTGACGAGGACCGTCCCCCGCTCGCTGGTGCGCAGCCAGGCGCCGTCCTCCAGGACGGTGGGGTCGTCGGCGTTGTCGAGGACGAGGAGCCAGGGGTCGGCCGAGTGGTCGAGGTGGTGCCAGACGAGGTCGGCGGCGGCGCGCTGGCCGGCGGCCGCGGCGGCGAGTTCGCCGGTGCCGGCGCCCCGGTCGCCGGCGACGGCCAGCATCCCGGCGCGCAGGGACATCCGTTCGGAGGCGTTGACCCAGAAGCCGACGCGCCGGTGGGTGCGGACGGCCTCGGTGAAGAGCCAGTACGCCAGCGCGGTCTTGCCGCAGCCGCCCATGCCGTGCACGACGTGGATCCCGCCGCCGGGTCCGGTGACGGCCGCCGTCAGCGCCTCCCGCGGCTGCTCCCGGTCGCGCAGGACGCCGGGAGGGCGGCCGACGAGAGGGACGCGGACGGAGTCGGGGGCGGCCGGGAGGGCGGCGGTGGACTGCGGGCCGCCCGCGAAGAGGGGGCCGTCCGCTCCGGCGCCGTAGTGGTGGTGGTGCTCCTGGATGTACTGGTCGCCGCTGGTCTGGAAGACGCGGCCCTGCCCGGACGCGCGGGCTCCGAGCTCGCTCATCGGTCGGGGCGTTCGGTGATGTGCTGGTCGCGGCCGGCCTGGTAGACCCGGCCGTTGCCGGAGGCCTCGGCGCGCAGGCGGATGGCGGTGGTGGGCCGCTCCTCGGGGAGGGCGGGGCTCAGCTCGGCGAGGATGCGGCGCAGTTCGTCGGCGACGTCGGGGCGGGCGACCAGCAGTCGGCGGACCCGCGCCTGCCACTCGGCGGTCAGTTCGGCCTCGGTCTCGGTGTCGCCGGAGCGCTGGGCGAGGAGGAGGTCCTCGCGGGTGGCCTCCAGTTCGCCGCCGACGGCCTCCGCGCGGTCGGGCTGGAAGCGCCGCCACAGGGCGACCACGCCCTCGCGTGCCGACTCCCAGGTCTGGGTGGCCATCAGCGCCACCATCGTCGTACCGGCCGTCCGTGCCAGATCGGCGATCTCGGGTCCCACGGGCCTCCCCCAATCTCCCGTCCCACGAGGACCGATAGTAGGTCGGTCCCGCCCGCTCCCACACTCCCCTTTTCGCCCCGCCGGCACTCGCCCGCGCCTCGGTCCTCCTGTTTCCGGGGGTCTTTCGGCGCCGCCTCTTCCGTTACGGGTGGTTTCGGCGGGATTCTTGGGGGATGCCGACCTTGAGACGACTGACCTGTCAGACCTGCCGCTCGGAGGAGCCGCACGAGCCACTGAACGCCAAGGAGCGCGACTGGCTGCAGAGACAGCTCGGCAACCCGGTCTCGGACAACTACTACAAGTGCGTCAACGACCGCCCCGACGGCAAGGTCTGTCTCAACCTCCGTACCCATGGCCACGAGAAGCACTTCAGGCTCACCAAGCGCCTGCCCGACGAACTGGAGTGACCCGAGGGCCGGGGCGCGTTGTCAGACCCCCCTGTCACGCTTCGCCCCATGGACGTGAACGAGTTCTGGAGCATCGTCGACGAGGCGCGCCGCACGGCCGCGTCCCCCGAGGAGCCGGACGGCACCGAAGCCGTCGCCGAGCGGGCCGCCGAGCTGCTCGCGGCCCGGCCGGCCGCCGAGATCGTGGCCGCCCAGCAGATCCTGTGGGACCTGCTGGGCACGTCGTACCGCGCCCCCTTGTGGGCCGCGGCGTACACGATCAACGGGGGCTGCTCGGACGACGGCTTCGACTACTTCCGGGGCTGGCTCGTGCTCCAGGGCCGCGAGGTCTTCGAGCGGGCCGTCGCCGACCCCGACTCCCTCGCCGGGTCGCCCGTGATCCGGCGGGCGTCCGAGGACTGGGCCGAGGTCGAGTGCGAGAGCACCCTCGGCATCGCCTGGGACGCCCACCGTGCGGCCACCGGGGAGGACCTGCCCCCGGACTGCTTCCACATCCGCTACCCGGCGCTGGACCCGTCCTGGAACTTCGACTTCGACGACTGGGCGGAGACGGAGCGCCGACTGCCCCGTCTGGCCGCCCTGTACGCGAGGCACCGGTCGGCGTGAACACCGTCCGGACCGGGCGCGGTGGATGCCCGGTGCCGGGGGCGCGTCAGACCAGGTTGCTGAAGTCGGGGCCCTTGGTGCGGGTGCGCTTGATCTCGTAGAAGCCGGGGACCGAGGCGACGAGGAGGGTGCCGTCCCACAGCTTGGCGGCCTCCTCGCCCTGCGGGGCGGGGGTGACGACCGGGCCGAAGAACGCGATCTGCTCGCCATCGGCGCCGGGGACCGCGATGACGGGCGTGCCGACGTCCTGGCCGACCTTGTCGATGCCCTCCTTGTGGGAGGCGCGCAGCTGCGGCTCGTACGGGGTGGAGTCCCAGTGGTCCATCAGGGAGTCGGGCAGCCCGACCTCCTTCAGGGCCGCGGCGACGACCTCCTTGCCGGCGCCCTCGCCCTGGTTGTGGGCGCGCGTGCCGATCGCCGTGTAGAGGTCGCCGAGCACCTCGGCGCCGTGCTCCTCCTGGGCGGCTATGACCACGCGGACCGGCCCCCATGCCTTTGTCTCCAGCAGCTCGCGGTACTCCTCGGGGAGTTCGTCGAGCTTGTTCTCGTTGAGGACCGCGAGGCTCATCAGATGCCAGCGGACCTCGATGTCTCGGACCTTCTCCACCTCCAGGACCCACCGCGAGGTCATCCACGCCCAGGGGCACAGCGGGTCGAACCAGAAGTCGACGGGGGTCTTGCCTGAGGTCTGCTCGGACATGGTTCTCCTCGAGAAGAGCAAGAGTGCGGTGGTCGGTTTACAGCGCAACAACCCGCAACACCGGCGACCGCTCGCCTCATTCCCGACTGCCCGGCGTCAGGAGCGCATGGCAGGATCGGCCCTGTCCGCATACTGAACACCACCCCTGAGGGAGTGCCGCCCGTGCCCGGTGAGAATCTGTCCCGCGACGAGGCCCAGGAGCGGGCCGCGCTGCTGTCCGTCGACGGCTACGAGGTCTCCCTCGACCTGCGGTCCGCCGTCGGCGACCGGGGTGACGAGCCGCGGACCTTCCGCTCGGTGACGACCATCCGCTTCCGGTGCGCCGATCCGGGCGCCACCAGCTTCGCCGATCTGATCGCGCCGAGTGTGACGTCGGTCTCCCTCAACGGCAAGGATCTCGACCCGCGCGCGGTCTTCGACGGCTCCCGGATCGTCCTGGAGGACCTGGCCGCCGAGAACGAGCTGGTGGTCGACGCCCAGTGCGCCTACTCCCGCACCGGCGAGGGCATGCACCGCTTCGTCGACCCGGAGGACGGCGAGGTCTACCTCTACACGCAGTACGAGCCCGCCGACTCCCGCCGGGTCTTCGCGGGCTTCGAGCAGCCGGACCTCAAGGCCCCGTTCCGCTTCGAGGTGCGGGCGCCCGAGGACTGGGTGGTGTGGAGCAACGGCGTCGGCGAGCGGACCGACGGGGTGTGGCGCTTCGCGGAGACCAAGCCGATCTCGACGTACATCACCGCCGTGGTCGCCGGCCCGTACCACTACGTCACCGACTCCTACGAGCGGGTCCTCGGCGACGGTACGCGCCTGGAGATCCCCCTCGGCGCGATGTGCCGCAAGGGGCTCGCCCCCTACTTCGACTCCGACGACGTCTTCGAGATCACCAAGCAGGGTCTGGACTTCTTCCACGACCACTTCGACTACCCGTACCCGTTCGGGAAGTACGACCAGGCGTTCGTCCCCGAGTACAACCTCGGCGCGATGGAGAACCCGGGGCTCGTCACCTTCCGCGAGGAGTTCATCTTCCGCGGCAAGGTCACCCGGGCGTCGTACGAGCGGCGGGCCAACGTCATCCTGCACGAGATGGCGCACATGTGGTTCGGCGACCTCGTGACCATGGTGTGGTGGGACGACCTGTGGCTGAAGGAGTCCTTCGCGGACTTCATGGGCTCCTTCTCCATGGTCGAGGCCACCCGCTTCACCAACGGCTGGGTCACCTTCGCCAACAACCGCAAGTCCTGGGCGTATCGCGCCGACCAGCTGCCCTCCACCCACCCGGTCACGGCCGACATCCGTGACCTGGAGGACGCCAAGCTCAACTTCGACGGCATCACCTACGCCAAGGGCGCGTCCGTCCTGAAGCAGCTGGTGGCGTACGTGGGGCGCGAGGCGTTCCTGGAGGGCGCCCGCCGCTACTTCAAGCGCAACGCCTACGGCAACACGCGCCTCGGTGACCTGCTGTCGGTCCTGGAGGAGACCAGCGGCCGGGACATGCCGGCCTGGTCGCGGGCCTGGCTGGAGACGGCCGGGGTGAACTCCCTCACGCCGCAGGTGCTGCTCGACGCCGAGGGTCGGATCGACGAGCTGGCGGTGGTGCAGGAGGCCGCCGAGTCCCATCCCGAGCTGCGGCCGCACCGGGTGGCGATCGGCCTGTACCGGCGCGGCGGCGCCGGCGCGCTGGAGCGGTACGCGCGGGCCGAGGTGGACGTCGTCGGGGCGCGGACGGTCGTGGCCGAGCTGGCCGGGGCCGAGGCGCCGGAGCTGGTGCTGGTCAACGACGACGACCTCACGTACTGCAAGATCCGCTTCGACGCCGGGTCGCTGGACACGCTGCGGGCCGCGCTCGGTGACATCTCCGACCCGCTGGCGCGCGCGCTGTGCTGGTCGGCGCTGTGGAACCTCACCCGGGACGCGCTGCTCCCGGCGCGGGACTTCGTCGACCTGGTGCTGCGGTTCGCGGGCCGGGAGTCCGACATCGGCGTGCTGCAGATGCTGCACGCCTGGGCGAACTCGGCGCTCACCTTCTACGCGGCGCCCGAGTGGCGGGAGACCGGCGGCCGGCTGCTGGCGGAGGGCGCCCTGCGGGAGCTGCGGGCCGCCGAGCCGGGGAGCCAGCACCAGCTGACATGGGCGCGGTTCTTCGCGGCGGTGGCGTCGAGCGAGGCCGACCTCGGGGTGCTCCAGGGGCTGCTCGCCGGGACCGAGAAGGTCGACGGGCTGGAGGTCGACCAGGAGCTGCGGTGGGCGTTCCTGGAGCCGCTGGCCACGTACGGGGTCGCCGGTGAGGGCATCCTCGCGGCGGAGCTGGCCCGCGACGACACGGCGTCCGGGAAGCGGCACCAGGTGCGGTGCCTGGCGGCCCGGCCGTCGGCCGCGGTGAAGGCGCAGGCGTGGGCGTCCGTGGTGGAGTCGGACGTGCTGTCGAACGCGCTGGTGGAGGCGACCATCGCCGGGTTCGCGCGGCCGTCCCAGCGGGAGCTGGCGGCGCCGTACGCCGAGCGGTACTTCGAGGTGATCGAGCGGGTGTGGGCCGAGCGGTCCATCCAGATCGGGATGGACGTGGTGCGGGGGCTGTTCCCGTCGCTGCAGGACTCCCCGGCGACCCTGGAGGCGACGGACGCGTGGCTCGCCGCCCACGAGGGGGCCGCGCCCGCGCTGCGCCGCCTGGTGGTGGAGGCCCGCGACGACCTGGCCCGCGCGCTGCGGGCACAGGCGTGCGACGCGGGGGACAAGGAGTAACCCTCCCTGGCCTCAACGGTGTCGCGTACCCGGCGCCTGCCGCCGGCCGGGTCGGGTGCGCGACTGCCCCGCGGCTGAGACGTGGCGGCGCGGGGAGCCGTCCGGGCGACCCGCGACCGCCCGCGGTCGAGAAGTCGCGGCGTCGAGCTGAACCGCGTCAATTCCCCTTGCCTGGTTCCGCGTTACGAAGTTCGGGTAGTCGAAGCCGTAACCTTTTCCGATCACGGGGTCGACCAGCGGCTATCGGCAGTCGAACGCACGTACTTTAGTGCGGGCTTGTCCGGATTTGCCGACGGGTTTGTAACAGGGGTTCGGAGCCACTCCCGGCGCGGGAACCTCCGGGGCATGAACCACAACACCCCGCTCTCCTCCCGCCCCCTGAGCCGGCTCGCGAACGTGCACCGCCGCGTACTGACGGCCGCGCAGCTGCGCGCGCAGGGTGTCACCCCGACCGAGACGAACGAGCAGTGCCGGCAGGGTGGTCCCTGGCAGCAGCTCCTCCCCGGCGTCTACCTGCTGCACCCCGGCCCGCCCACCTCCGAGGAGCGGCTGCAGGCCGTCCTGTCGTACGCGGCCCGCACCCCGTTCCGCGAGCCGGCCGCCGGGGTCCCCGCGCAGCCGAACGCCGACGGGCCCCGCGCGACCCCCCACTACGCGGACGCCGTGATCACGGGCCTCGCGGCCCTGACGCTGCACGGTTTCTCGTCCGCTCCCCCCTTGCTGTCCCTGGACACCATCGACGTCCTGGTCCCGCGCATGCGCCGGTTGCGCACCGTCGGCTGCGCCCGCGTCATCCGTACCGCGTCCCTGCCGACCCCGTCGTACGTGACCGGTCTGCCCGTCGCGCCCGTGCCGCGCGCCCTGGCCGACGCGGTCGCGGAGCTGGTCGACGTGGACTCCGTACGTCGGCTGCTGACCGAGGCGGTGCGCGGCGGCCACACCGAGCCGGCGGCGGTGGTGCGGGAGTTGGCGCGGGCGCGGCTGCTGAACCGTCCTCCTGTCGCGGACGCGGTGGAATCGCTGCTCGCCGAGGGGCGGGCGATCGCGGAGGACCAGCTGTACCGCATGGTCCGGGAGTTCGCCCTGCCGGACCCGGTCTGGAACGTGGACCTGCGGCTCCCCGGCGGCCCGCACCTCGGTGGCCTCGACGCGTACTGGCCGGAGCAGGCCGTCGCGGTGGAGCTGGACACCCGGGCTCCCGGGCAGGAGGACGACGCGCTCTGGTCCGAGTACGCCCGCAAGCGGGAGACTCTGGAACGGCTCGGCATCACCGTCGTCCACCTGACTCCCAGGAAGCTGCGTGAGTCCCTGGAGCAGCAGGCGGCGGTCGTCCGCACCGCGCTGATGGCGTCGTCCGACCGCGATCCGGCCGCGTATGTGGTGGTGCTTCCCCGGTAATTCCGGGAACCCGCCCTCACCCGGGCGGAACGCAGGAGGGGAGAGGAAGGGCCGCCGCACCTCACGGCGGCCCTTCCTCATGCCGTACTCAGGCGTCTACTTGCCGCAGAACTCCGCCTCCACGATCGCCCCGGTGTTCCCCGTCCAGTCGCTGTTGAAGTTGAAGGTGAGGGAGTGGCGTCCGTCCGCGGTGGTGACGGACTCGGAGACGGAGCCGTGGATGCCGCCGCTGTGGCCCCACACCCGCACGCCGCAGGAGAGCTTCTGCTCGACGAGGCCGAGGCCGTAGCTGCCGAGGTTCTCCACGGGGACCGTCGTCTTCATCGCGTCGAGCTGCTTCCTCGGCAGGAGCCGGCCCCGCAGCAGCGCCGAGTAGAAGCGGTTGAGGTCGTCGGCGCTGGAGACCAGTTCACCCGCGGCGCCCGCCACGGAGGGGTTCATCCTGGTGACGTCGTACGTCTTTCCGTCCGCGGTCTCGGCCAGCTTGGAGTAGGCGCGGCTGTGCGGCCCCGGCAGGCCGGGGGACGTGCCGGGGAGCTTCGTGCCGCGCAGGCCGAGGGGTTCGATGATGCGGGCGCGGACCTCGTCGCCGTACGGGTTGCCCGTGATCTTCTCGATCACCAGACCGGCGAGCAGGTAGTTGGTGTTGGAGTAGTTCCAGTCGGTGCCGGGGGCGAAGTCCGGCTTGTGCTTCATCGCGATGCCGACCAGCTGTTCCGGTGTGTGGGTGCGGTAGCGGTTCTTCAGGAACCCGTCGGCGAGGAAGACGTCCCGGCCGAGCTGCTCGTCGGCGGTGTAGTTGAAGATCCCGCTGGTGTGGTTGAGGAGCTGGCGGACCGTCACCCGGCGGCCGTCGTGGCCGTTGCCGCGCACCAGGCCGGGCAGCCACCGGTCGACCTTGTCGTCCAGCGACAGCCTGCCCTCGGCCTCCAGCTGGAGCAGGACCGTCGCCACGAAGGTCTTCGTGATGCTGCCGGCCCGGAAGCGGTCGTGGGCGGTGCGCGGCGCGCCGGTCCTCAGGTCGCCTTTGCCCGCCGTCGCCTTCCACACGCCGTGGGCGTCCTTCGCCTGGAGGGCGATGCCCACGACGCCGTCCTTCACGTTGGCGTCCATCGCCTCGCGGGTCGTGCCGTGGGCGTCTCTCGGGGCAGCGGGCGCGGCCGCCGCCACCGGGGCGGCGAGCGCCACCGCCGCGACCACCGCGGTCGCCGCCACCAGACCCGTACGTACTGACATCGTTCCCCCTGTGTCCATGATGATCGTCCGGTCACGGAGGGGGACCCCGGCGGTGCGGCCCGGGTTGACAGGGGTACGGGCGTTGAGCGGTTTTCAGCCCTTTCGGAGCACCAGCTCCACGTTGCGGTCACCGGGGGTGCCGGTGAGGGTGTCACGGCGGCCCGGCGCGTTGTACGACAGCTCGCGGTACAGGGCCGCCAGACCGGTCTGGCTGAGGTCCGTGAAGCGGGTGGCGTGCGGGGCGGCCGACTCGATGAGGGTCGTGAACACGGAGATCGTGCCGTCCTTGTTGTCGACCAGCTCGATCACCCGCGCGAGCTGCGGGAAGTCGATGTGGGACGCGGTCGAGATCTCCCAGAACGAGCCGCCGCCGGCGTACTTGTGCGGGGTGACGCGGTTGCGGTGGCTGTGGCCGTTCACCCAGGCGAGGACGTTGCGGTGGCGGCCCAGCAGGGCCAGCACCTCGTCGCCGCCGTGCCGGGCCTCGCCCGGACGGGACGGGTCCTTGCGGAGGTTGCGCATGGTGGTGCTCGTGTGGTGGCTGAAGACCACGGCGTACGTGCCGTTCTTGGCGGCGTCCTTCAACGTCCGCTCCAGCCACTTCAGTTGCGCCGTGCCCAGCGAGCCCTCGTAGTGGCCGCCGGGGTCGGTGGAGTCGAGGCTGATGCCGATGACGTCGTCGGCGATCCGGAAGACGTAGTACTGGGTGCGTGCGTCGAGGTTGGCCTGCGAGTAGCCGTGACCGACCGGGCCCGGGCCGGTGTGGGCCGGGTCGAGGTGCGCCTTCAGGTACTCCAGGGGCGTGAAGGGCGCCCGGCCCTCGTCCGGGGTGACCGAACGCATCTTCTTCGCCTGGGACTTGAGGACGGCCTTCCAGTCGGCCCCGCGGGGGTCGCCGCCGCTCTTGACGTTGTCCCAGAGGGCCTTGCCGACCTGCTCGTCCAGGGTCATCAGCTTCTTGCCGCCGACCGCGAAGTCCGCGAAGAAGGAGTCGCCGGGGGCGTAGCAGCCGCCGGGGAGGGAGTCGTGGTTGCCGACGGTGGAGTACCAGGGGACGTTCAGGCCGGGGCTGTTGACCTGGCGGATCGCCGCCGCGAGGAAGCCGTCCAGGTGGGGGAAGCCGAGCTTCTTGTCGGCGTCGCGGAGTGTGGAGTCCGGCTGCCAGTAGAGCCCCAGGCCGCTGTTCTGGACGCCCTCGTAGCGGCGCGGGTCGCCGGAGTTGGGGGTGACGCGGCCCCCGCTCATCACCTTCAGGAACCAGTCCAGTTCCGTCTTGGAGTTGTTGTCGGTGTTGTCGCCGGTCGTCATCACGAAGTGCAGCGGCGAGCCGGTGACGGGGGCGCCGCGCAGCGAGTTGACCCGCTCGACGAGCGAGACCGCCCCCGCCACGGACAGGGCCTCCTGCGGACGCCAGGCGCTCGCGGTCTGGGCGCGCAGGTACTCGTAGCGCAGCGGGTGCTGCACGTCGACGACATGCAGATCGGTGAACTGCACGAACGACGCGAGAGCCGTACGGCGCTTCTCCCGGCCGGACTTGGGGGTCGCGAGGTCGGAGCGCACGACCCGCTTCCAGGCGGGGCCGTCGCCGAGCCGACGGTAGCCGGAGGCGTTGCGCGGCGCCGCGACCGAGGCGAGGGTGGTGCCCCGGGTGTACGGCGCGAGCGGGGCGGCCGGGGCCTCCCGGTTGGAGAGGTTCGCCAGGGGAACCTCGGTGGTGGTCCCGGTGGCGGCGGCGTGGGCGTCCGTCTCCGGCCGCAGGGCGAGCCCGATGCCCGCCGAGAGGCCGACCGCGCCGGTGGCGGCGAGGAAGGCACGGCGGTCAGGGTTGGTGGCGGCGGCAGCGACTGAGCGTATGCGCGACATGGCGCGGTCTCCCCGAGTGCGAACGCGTCGGCAGTGGTCGCGGGGCCGCTCCGCGATGGGGGCCGGAGTGGGGTTCCCGCTCGTACTGAATGCTTGGCAGCCGGGATGACCTGGACGTTAACGAGGTCGCAACGGGTGGCGCCGATCACCGTACGTGGATCTTCGCGGGCGCCGGGTGTTCGCCGGGGGTTGCCGAAGGTAAGGGCAACCGAGGGGAAGTGGTCACTCCTCGTTCATGTGGCGGGGTAGGGCACGCATTCGCCGCGCGGGCTCGCGTGGTTGGGTGCCCTCGGGTGCGTCGTGGCTTGTCGCGCGGTTCCCCGCGCCCCTAGAAGGCGTCCGGCGGTGCCAGGTGGCCGTTGGGCGGACGTCGGCGCCACAAAGTGAGGCCCACGTCCACCAGTCCGACCCGCTCCAGGTCGGGAACCTCCTCCAAGGGGTGCCACGCGGCCATGTCCGTCGAGCCGTTGGTCTCGTGGCGCAGGGTGCCGCCCGTCACGCGGGCCTCGTAGACGAGGCGGAGGCTGTGGAAGGCGGCGCGGGAGCCCAGGCGCCGGGAGCGGTCCTCGGTGACGGAGTCGACGCCGAGGAGGGCGGTCGGCTCGACGGTGTAGCCGGTTTCCTCGTCGGCCTCGCGGATGACGGTGTCGTAGGGATCCTCACCGTGGTCCATGCCGCCGCCCGGGAGGGTCCAGCGCTTGGTGCCGTCCCGGGCGACCCAGCGGGCCAGCAGCAACTGACCGTCCCGTACGCATACGGCGTAGGCCGCCACCCGCAAGTCCTCGCGCATGAGGAGACGTTACTCAACGGATGCGGGGAAGGGGCGGGTGCTCCCCACGTGGCACCCGCCCCCTGGCGACGGGGGGGCGGTCGGCGCGACGGCCCGTCCCCCCGTTGGACGGGCCGCCGCACATCGGTGCGTCGCGCCCTTCGATCTTCAGCCGAGGCCCCTTCCGAACACCAGGGGAGCAGGGTGGCCGCAACGCGCCATGGCACTGTCGTGCCTGCCCTGTAGCCTTCGCCACAAGACCCCAGATCCACCGCGAAATCGCCACGGATCGAACTAGGATTCCCGTCCGGGGCATGAGGGGGTGGGGAGGCGAAAGGGCCGACTGTGCTGGACGAATTCCTGGAAGCGGACACCGAGGCCGTCAGCGTCTACCGGAGTCTGCTCACCAACCCGTCCTGGACCCTCCACGACGTCCAGCGGCACACGGGCCTCACCGAGGACGAGGTGCGGGCGGCCGTGGACCGGCTCTCCGATCTCTCCCTGCTGAGCCCCGTCACGGACACGACGTACCTGCCGATGAACCCCGAGACGATCCTGGGGCCGGTACTGCGCCGCCGTGAGGCCCAACTCGACGCCGAGCGGGCCCATCTGTCCCGGCACCAGGCGGTCGTCGCCGAATTCACCAAGGAGTACGCGGCCTTGGGGCTGCGGCACACCGGGGGCGCGGAGCACCTGGTCGGTGTGAACGCGGTCCGCACCCGGCTGGAGCAGCTGTCACGGGACGCGGTGCAGGAGGTCTGCACCTTCACACCGGGCGGCGCCGTGAGCGCGGCCGGCCTGGAGTCGGCCCGCCCCCTGGACCAGGAGTCCTTCGACCGGGGCGTGCGGATGCGCTCCGTCTACCTCGACAGCGTCCGCAACGACCAGCCCACCTCCGACTACGCGACCTGGCTCACCTCCATGGGCGGACAGGTGCGCACCGTGCCCGCCCTTCCGATGCGGATGATCATCTGCGACCGTGAGGTCGCGGTCGTGCCGGTGAATGCCGAGGACAGCCGCCAGGGCGCGCTCGTCGTCCGCTACCAAGGCGTCGTACAGGCCCTCGCCGAGCTGTTCGAGCTGGTCTGGGCGCAGGGCGTGCCCCTGGGCGCGGAGGCACCGGCCGCGGTGGGCGACGGGGCGAGCGAACGCGACCGGGTCCTGCTCAAGCTGCTGTCCGAGGGGATGACCGACCAGGGGATCGCCCGCAAGCTGGGGCTGTCCGTGCGTACGATCAGACGGCTGATGTCGGACCTGATGAAGCGGCTGGACGCGCAGAGCCGGTTCGAGGCGGGCGCGGAGGCCGTACGGCGGGGCTGGCTGTAGCGTCTGCCGTACGGCGGGGCTGGCTGTAGTGTCGCCGCCGAGATTCCTCCGTCGGGATCCCTCCGCCGATAACTAATCGCGGGCGCGGTGGCCCTGTCCGGCCATGGCCGCAAGCGGCCATCGTGAGCACCTGCGTTTCGGACGGTGATCAACCATGATCGGTCATGGCCCTTCACAGGGCCCTCACCTGTAACCCCTCACGAAAGAGGAACGGTTGTGCATTCCTCGACGCGCTCCCGGCGCATCGGCGTCCTCGCCCTCCTCGGTCTGGGTTCCGCGGCGGCGGCCCTCGTCCTCGGCACCGCCGTCGACGCCCCGGCGGGCACGCGGTTGGCCGCGGACGACGCCGTGACGGAGGTCGTCGTGCCCGCCAAGCCGGACAAGGGCGGCGGCGTGCAGCCCGGTGTGGTCGTCCCCGGCCACAAGGAGACCTGGACCTGGGACGACAAGGAGTGACCTGACCGCCGGTCACCCTCGTCGCACCCCAGGCTCAAAAGCACCCTGGGATCAGACGACCCGATCCGGGGTGCCCGGCGGTGCCGCCGCCGCTCAGGCCCGCCGGAATACGGCCCGCCGGTTTCCCCGGCGGGCCGTATGCGTGTGCGGACACATCAGCGGGGGGTGTACGTCGACCGGGGCGAGCGCCCCTCCCCCGGGCAAGCGTCGGGCGTTGCGGTGCCCCGGGGTCGGCCTGGGGTGACGGCCGACCCCGGGGCACTCCTCACTCACACGCCTCGCCCTCCGCCTCCGGCGCCGCGGTCTCGATCCAGGCTCGCCGGCTGGCGATGTCGGACGGGTCGGTGGTCCACAGGTCGGGTTCGGCGCCGTCGCGTGGGATGCCGACGAGAGCGCGGTCGCCCTTCTTCACCTGGGGGTCGGTGTCCTGGTCCAGCGGGAAGACGATCTCCTTCTCGCCCTGGTCCGGCTTGTAGTAGCGGTCGACGTCGAGGGTGACGCGGTCCCGCTCGGTGCCGGGGACGGCTTCGACGGAGACGACGGTGCCCTCGACGATCAGGCGGGCGCAGCCGATGTCGTAGCTCTCGGGACTGACCTTTCCGTCGGTGTTCCCGCTGCCCGCGCCGCCCTTCGAGCCGTCGCGGCGGCTCCCGCTGTCCTGCTGCTTGCTGGCGGTGCTGCCGGAATCGTCCGCCGAACCCCCGACACCCGACTGGACGACGACGGCGCCGAGGCCCACGACGACGGTGGCGGCCGCAGCCGCGGCGAGCGTGCCGAAGGCGACGGTCAGCGCCCGGCGGTGCCCGCGGGGGCGGGCCGGCCGCGTCGGCAGGGGCCTCACCGGCGCGACGGGGGCCGTCTCGGGCGCGGGCCGGCGCCCGGTGACCGTCTCGGCCCCGGCCGCGTCCCCCGGCCGCGCGGCCACGGGTCGCCCCGGCGGTGCGCCGGCTTCCGCCTCCGATTCGCCCGCATCGGCGTCGGCCCCGGCCAGGGCGTCACCGATCAGCCCCAGCTGCTCCCGCAGCAGCAGCACATCGGCGGCCGCCGCCCGCCGCGCGGCCATGAACTCACCGTCGGCGAGTGCCTCCTCCGGCAGCGGCTCGTCGAGGAGCGCGGCCATCAAGGCGTCCATACCGTCGTACTCGGAACCCTCGAACACGGCTTCCTCGAGCTCGGCGCCCTCGAAGACGGCTCGCTCGCGCACTGCTCCCTCACGCACTGCTCCCTCGGCGTCGACGCTCCTGGCCGGAGGCGGCCCGGCCGAGCCGCCCTCGACCGAGCCACCCTCCGCCGAGCCGCTCTCGGTCACGGAAGCGGCCTCGAACACGATGTCGTCGGGTTCGGTGTCGTGCCGGTTGTTGTCCCGGGCGGCCATGTCACACCACCTCGTCCTCGTGCAGGCGGGCGCGCAGGGCGCGGACCGCTGAGTGGAGCCTGCTCTTGACCGTGCCCTCGGGGATACCGAGCTCGCCCGCGATGTCCCGGACCGGCAGGTCGGCGTAGAAACGCAGGACGACGACCTGACGCTGGGCGTCGGGCAGCTCGTCCAGGCCGCGGGTGACGGCGAGCGAGAGCACGCTGGAGTCCTCGCCGGAGGGGTGCTCCAGCTGGCGCAGCGAGGCCAGGCGCTCCCCGAGGCGCTCCTGGCGGCGCTTGGCGCGGTGCCAGTCCATCGCCAGGTTGGAGGCGACCACCGCCGCCCACGCGGACACGTCCCGCGGTGCCTCCCGGCCGCTCGCGGCCCGCTCCAGCAGCCGCAGCCGTACCTGCTGCACCCCGTCCGGCAGGTCCGACTGCGGGACTCCGCCGAGCGCGAGCACCGCCCGCACCCGCCGCTCCTGGGCCACGTCCAGCGGATCCGCCCCCGTGTCGCCCGCTGCCGCCGGACCCGTCACGGCGGCCGGCGGTTCACCCCCGCCGCCCGTGCCCCCCAAGGCCGACGGGCCGCCGGGCATCCGCAGCGGATCGTCCACCTTCTGGACGCGGCGCGCCTTTCTGCGCAGCACAGCCACCCCTCCCCTCCCGCGTTTCCCCTACGACGCCGGGCCGGACCGAAACGTTCGGGCCCGTCCATGACTTTCCGGCCGCCCCGCAGAGGCGTACGTCACACCTTCGCGTGCACCCGGTGCCGGCGGGCAGGGGGGAGGCAGCACAGCTTGCGGTGCCGAGCCCCTGCGGGGCGAATATCTCCAGCTCAGACGAGGTGGCGGCCAAAGAACCGGTCGGGGTGTCGCCGTCCCCCGCGTCCCATTCCCCGAGCGCCGCCGGCAAAGAATTGGACAGGCGGACCGGGGCTCACCGCATGATGGAAACGCCTCGGTCATGCAGCAGACACAGACAAGCCACGTAAAAGGAGTCACCGTGAGGGTCGGAATCGTCGGAGCCACCGGTCAGGTCGGCACGGTCATGCGCAGGATCCTCAAGGAGCGGAACTTCCCGGCGGACGAGCTGCGTCTGTTCGCCTCCGCCCGCTCGGCCGGTTCGGTCATCGACGGGGTGACCGTCGAGGACGCGGCGACCGCCGACTACTCCGGTCTCGACATCGTGCTCTTCTCCGCCGGTGGCGCGACCTCCCGCGCGCTGGCCGAGAAGGTGGCCTCCCAGGGCGCGGTCGTGATCGACAACTCCTCCGCGTGGCGCCGCGACCCCGAGGTGCCCCTGGTGGTCTCCGAGGTGAACCCGCACGCGATCGCCGACCGCCCCAAGGGCATCATCGCCAACCCGAACTGCACGACGATGGCCGCGATGCCGGTCCTGCGTCCGCTGCACGAGGAGGCGGGCCTGGAGGCGCTGGTCGTCGCCACCTACCAGGCGGTGTCCGGCTCCGGTCTCGCGGGCGTCGCCGAGCTGCACGGCCAGGTCCAGAAGGTCGTCGCCGACGCGGACAAGCTGACCCACGACGGCGCGGCGGTCGACTTCCCCGAGCCCGGCGTCTACAAGCGGCCCATCGCCTTCAACGTGCTCCCGCTCGCGGGTTCGATCGTCGACGACGGTCTGCACGAGACGGACGAGGAGCAGAAGCTCCGCCACGAGTCCCGCAAGATCCTGGAGATCCCCGGCCTCAAGGTCTCCGGCACCTGTGTCCGCGTCCCGGTGTTCTCCGGGCACTCCCTCCAGGTCAACGCCCGCTTCGCGCGTCCGATCTCCGTGGAGCGCGCGACCGAGCTGCTCGCCGGCGCGCCGGGTGTCGCCCTCTCCGACATCCCGACCCCCCTCCAGGCCGCCGGCCAGGACCCGTCCTACGTGGGCCGCATCCGCGCCGACGAGACCGTCGACCACGGCCTCGCCCTGTTCGTCTCCAACGACAACCTGCGCAAGGGCGCCGCGCTGAACGCCGTCCAGATCGCCGAGCTGGTGGCGGCCGAGCTGAAGGGCTGACACCCGCAGCGACCCGGCCGGCCCCGCCGCCGGGCGGCCCGTGCCTCCACACCGACGGGGCGGTCACTCCACTGGGAGCGACCGCCCCGTCGGTGTGCCCGGCGCCGGGCCCGGCACGGGCGGTTCCGGCGCGGCACCCGCGCTCAGGGCCGCCGCACCTCGTACAGGAAGCAGCCGTACTCGACGGCCCGGACGTGGACGAGGGCGACCTCGGGGTCCGCGAAAGCCTCGGTGAGGGCCGCCCCGTGGTCCGCGGGCTCCTCGACGAGCCGTCCGCCGAGGATGCGGCCGTCGGCGGCGTAACGGCGGAGTACGCGGTGGCTGTTCGTGAACGGCAGCCGGTCGTCGTCGGCCGCTCCGGGGCACTCCTCGGCGTGGATGAAGACGGGGCCCCGCTCGTCGTAGGCGCCCGGGTCGACACCGGTGGCGGCCGCCCAGCGGCGCAGCGGCGCGTAGGACACGAGGACGGTCGACTCACCCGGTCGGCTGTGCCGCAGACAGCAGCGCAGCGGGGCGCCGCCCTCGGTGTCGGTGATGGCGGTCGGAGGCCGGCCGGCGTCGTCCGCCGTCCGCAGCTGCTTCAGGGTGAGGGCGTCCAGGGGGCGCGCGATGTGGGTCGTCATGCCCCTCAGCGTGGTGCGCGCCGCGCCGGACGACCGGCGGTTTCCGGACGTAGTGGTGCGGGTCAACCTGGTCGTCGCCCAACTCCCCGTGCCGTGGAAGGATGACCGAACCCACACATAACGAGGAGATGACCGCGTGCCTGGCACAAACCTGACCCGCGAAGAGGCTCAGCAGCGGGCGGAGCTGCTCAGCGTTGACTCGTACGAGATCGAACTCGACCTCACCGGCGCGCAGGAGGGCGGCACCTACCGGTCCGTGACCACGGTGCGCTTCGACGCCGCCCGGGGCGGCACGGAGACCTTCATCGACCTGGTGGCCCCGGTGGTCCACGAGGTGACCCTGAACGGTGACGCGCTCGACCCGGCGGAGGTGTTCGCGGACTCCCGGATCACGCTGCCCGGCCTGCTGGAGGGCCGCAACGTCCTGCGGGTCGCGGCGGACTGCGCGTACACCAACACGGGTGAGGGTCTGCACCGGTTCGTCGACCCGGTCGACGACCAGGCGTACCTGTACACGCAGTTCGAGGTCCCGGACGCCCGCCGGGTGTTCGCGAGCTTCGAGCAGCCGGACCTGAAGGCCACCTTCCAGTTCACCGTGAAGGCGCCGACCGGCTGGACCGTCATCTCCAACTCGCCGACGCCGGAGCCCAAGGACGACGTCTGGGTCTTCGAGCCGACGCCCCGTATCTCCACGTACATCACGGCGCTGATCGTCGGCCCGTACCACTCGGTGCACAGCGTGTACGAGAAGGACGGGCAGAGCGTGCCGCTGGGCATCTACTGCCGCCCGTCGCTGGCCGAGTACCTCGACTCCGACCACATCTTCGATGTGACCCGGCAGGGCTTCGAGTGGTTCCAGGAGAAGTTCGACTACGCGTACCCGTTCCAGAAGTACGACCAGCTGTTCGTACCGGAGTTCAACGCGGGCGCGATGGAGAACGCGGGCGCGGTGACCATCCGCGACCAGTACGTGTTCCGGTCGAAGGTGACGGACGCGGCGTACGAGATGCGCGCCGAGACCATCCTGCACGAGCTGGCCCACATGTGGTTCGGCG
>NZ_LIRK01000117.1 GCF_001419765.1 Streptomyces torulosus | reverse complement strand
CCCGCCGCCCCTACCCGTCCCGTCCCCAGGGGCTGCCGCCCCTTCGACCCCGCGTCGGCGCCTTATGGCTCGGGGGTGCGTGTGAGGGGGCGACTGCGGGTGGGTTCGTGGTTTCTCGCGCAGTTCCCGCACCCCTGAAGGACGGGCGGTTCCCGCCGTCCTTCAGACTGCGGCCCGCCGGAGCTACTCGACGCCGATCAGCAGGAGCGTGCCCTGGTGGCCGCCCCTGTAGACCACCGTGTCCACGCCCAGGTGGGACTCGCGGAGTCGGGTTTCCACGTGGTCGGCGATGTCGGTGGGGGCCTCGTCGCCGAGGACCAGGGTGACCATTTCGCCGCCGGCGGCGAGCATGCGGTCCACCACCCTGGTGGCGGTCGCGGTGACGTCGTCGCCGATGACGGCCACGTCTCCGTCGATGAGGCCGAGGACGTCGCCGGCCTGGCAGATACCGGCCATGGTCCAGGACTGGCGCTCGGCGATGACGACCTCGGCGTAGCGCGTGGCGCCCGCCGCGGAGGTCATGGAGACGACGTCCTCGTCGAAGCGGCGGCCGGGCTCGTGCACGGCGAGGGCGGCGATGCCCTGGACGGCCGACCGGGTCGGGATCAGCGCCACCCGTACGCCCTCGGCGCGGGCCTGTTCCGCCGCCGCGGCCGCCGTGTGGCGCAGATCCGCGTCGTTGGGCAGGAGCACCACCTCGCGCGCGTGGGCCCGCCGTACGGCCTCCACCAGTTCCCCGCTGGCGGGCGGCTCCCCGGGGCGGGCCAGCACCGTGGTCGCGCCCGCCTCCGTGTACAGCCCCGCCAGGCCCTCCCCCGGTACGACGGCGACGACGGCGCGCTGGGCCCGCTCACGCGGCTGCCGCCCGGCCCCACCGGCCACGTGCGCGTCCTCGGCCCCGAAGTGCGTGATCCGGATCCGGTACGGCCGCCCGGCCTCGACCCCCGCCTCCACGGCCGCACCCGCGTCGTCGACGTGCACATGGACGTTCCACAGGCCGTCCCCGCCGACCACGACGAGCGAGTCGCCCAGCCCGTCCAGCCTGCCGCGCAACCGGGCCACCGCCTCGTCGTCCGCCTCCAGGAGGTAGATCACCTCGAAGGCGGGCCCACCGGTCCCGGGCCGGTCGTCGGCGCACACCTCCGGCCCGACGCCCTCCGCATCGCGCGCGGCATCGGCTCCGCCGACGCCCTGGTCGCCGGGGCCGGTCCCCGCCACGCGCGTGTGCGTGGTCGGGAGGTCGGGTGAAGCGACGGGGGCGGCGTAGGCGTGCGCCCTCGGGGCCTCCCCCGTGAACGTCTCCACCAGCGCGGCCAGCACCGCCACCAGGCCGCGCCCGCCCGCGTCCACGACGCCCGCGCGGGCCAGCACCGCCAGTTGCCCGGGGGTCGCCAGCAGGGCCGTACCGGCGCCCTCGTACGCGGCGCGGGCCACCGTGCCGCAGTCGCCCTCCGCGGCCACCACCGCGTCGGCGGCCGCGGAGGCGACCGTGAGGACGGTGCCCTCCACGGGGTGCGCGACGGCCTCCCGTGCGGAGTCGGCGGCGTGGCGGAGAGCGAGACGGAGCCCCTGGCCATCGGTGTGAGCGGCCTCACTGTCGTCCGCGAGCACCTGGGCCATCCCACGGAGGAGCTGCGCGAGGATCGTCCCGGAGTTTCCCCGGGCGCCTATGAGCGCGCCGTGCGCCATGGCCCGCGCGGCCTCGGCGAGTGTGGGCTGCCCGGCGGCGGGCGAGCCGGGCGTCGTGCCCGTCTCGTGGCCCGTGAACACCGCCTCCACGGCGGCCGCCGCCGACTCCATCGTCAGGTAGAGGTTGGTCCCGGTGTCGCCGTCGGCCACCGGGTAGACGTTGATCGCGTCGATCTCCTCACGGGCCCGCCCCAGGGCGGCCAGCGCGAGGCCGCACCAGGTGCGCACCGCGAGAGCATCGAAGAATGTCTGCGGCACCTGCGGCACCTGCGCCTCCTTGAGCTGCTTGGCTGCTGGACGGGCGCCGGGGGGAACGCCGCACGCCGCACGCAGCGTAGACCCGCAGCCGTGACCGCCGGTAAGAGGGCTGGGGCGAGGCCCCGACCAGCCATGGTAGTTTCGTTGTACGGACGCAGTCGTTGTATGCTGCTCCGGTTGCCCGATCCGGATCACCGATCCAGACCGGGCCTTCCCCCTGGCAACGCCACTCAGATCCCGGTCTCGGGATCGTGATCCCGGCATGCCGGGATCAACCGTAAGTGCATCTGAAGTCTTTGGAGTGACCCGTGGCTGCCAACTGCGACGTCTGCGGCAAGGGGCCGGGCTTCGGCAACAACATCTCGCACTCGCACCGCCGTACGTCCCGCCGCTGGAACCCGAACATCCAGCGTGTGCGTACCGTGGTGGGCGGGACGCCGAAGCGCGTGAACGCTTGCACCTCGTGCATCAAGGCCGGCAAGGTCTCGCGCTGACGCTCAGCTAGCGCGCGGCCACCTGCTGGTTCGCTGCACAGAGCCGGTCCACCCATGGTGGGCCGGCTTTTTGCCGTGCCCGCTCGCGTGACCCGCCCTTCTCGCGTGACCCGCCCTTCTCGCGTGACCCGCCCTTGCGGACGCGACAGCGGGCCGCACCAGCGGGGGCCGGGCCACAGGCATGTCAGCTGCTCGCGACCCGGCCGATGTCGGCCTTCCAGCCTTCTCTCTCCCCCGGGGCTCACCGAAGGGTCGGCCACCCCCCTCAGACGGCCGGACCACCCCGCGTGAGCGCCCACCCGTGATCCACAGGCCCGATGCCGCCGCCGAGGGCGAACCCGGCGGCGATCGCCCCGGTGACGTACTCCTTGGCCGCCGCCACGGCCTCCGGCACGGTCAGCCCCCGCGCGAGACATGCGGCGATCGCGGAGGCCAGCGTGCAGCCCGTGCCGTGCGTGTGCCGGTTGTCGTACCTCGGCGCCCGCAGCCAGTGCTCCTCGGAGCCGTCGGTGAGCAGGTCGACGGCGTCCCCCGAGAGGTGCCCGCCCTTGATCACCACCCACCGTGGCCCATACGCCAGCACGGCCTCCGCGGCCTCGCGCATCCCGGCCTCCGACTCGACGCGCACACCGGTGAGTTGGGCGACCTCGTCGAGGTTGGGGGTGGCGACGGTCGCCGTGGGCAGCAGCCGCTCACGGACGGAGTCCAGGGCCGTCGCGGCGAGCAGCGGGTCGCCGTGCTTGGAGACGCCGACCGGGTCGACGACCACGGGCGCGTCCGTGGCGGCGAGCAACTCGGCGACGGTCTCGACGAGTTCGGCGGAGGCGAGCATGCCGGTCTTGACGGCCTGGACGCCGATGTCGTCGACGACACTGCGGTACTGGGCGCGGACGGCCTCCACCGGCAGCTCCCAAGCGCCCTGCACCCCGAGGGAGTTCTGCGCGGTGACCGCCGTGACGACGCTCATGCCGTGCACACCGAGCGCCAGCATGGTCTTCAGGTCCGCCTGGATACCGGCCCCGCCCCCGGAGTCGGAGCCGGCGACCGTGAGCACCCTGGGCGGCGCGCCCGGTGACCCGGTCACGACTCTATGTCCGCGAAGTGGTCCCAGCCGCCCTTGCTGGTCCAGGGCGCCCCGTCCACGGTGACCTGCGGCAGCGCCGACGGGTTGAGGACCTCGCCGATCACCTTCCAGCGGGCCGGCAGCTTCACGTCCGGCGGGAACGTGGCCACGATGGCGTGGTCCTCGCCGCCGGTGAGCACCCACTGGATGGGGTCGACGCCGACGGCCTGCCCGATGTCGTTCATCTGGGACGGGATGTCGATCGCGCCGGAGCGGATGTCGATCCGGCAGCTGCTGGCCTCGGCGATGTGCCCCAGGTCCGCGATCAGCCCGTCGCTCACGTCGCACATCGCGGTCGCGCCCAGGTCGGCCGCGGCGGGACCCGCGTGGTACGGCGGCTCGGGGCGCCGATGGGCCTCCACGAAGGCGCGCGGCGAGCGGAAGCCGCGGGAGAGGACCGCGTGCCCGGCGGCGGACCAGCCGAGCCAGCCGGTGACGGCCACCACATCGCCGGGCTGCGCCCCGCCACGGGTCACGGGCTCGTGATTGCGGAGATCACCGAGCGCGGTGATGGAGATCATGATGGTGTCGCCGCGGACGACGTCCCCGCCCACGACGGCCGCCCCCGCGACCTGGCACTCGTCGCGCAGGCCGTCCATCAGCTCGGTCGCCCAGGTCACCGGGAGGTCGACGGGCGCGACCAGGCCGAGGAGCAGCGCGGTGGGCACCGCCCCCATGGCAGCGATGTCCGCGAGGTTCTGGGCGGCCGCCTTGCGCCCGACGTCGTACGCCGTGGACCAGTCGCGGCGGAAGTGCCGCCCCTCCAGCAGGAGGTCGGTGCTCGCCACGACCCGGCGGTCCGGCGCGGCCACCACAGCGGCGTCGTCGCCGGGGCCGACCCGGACCGCCGGGGTGGTGGTGAGCCGGGAGGTGAGCTCCCTGATGAGCCCGAACTCCCCCAGCTCTCCCACGGTGCCCTTCATCGTCGTATCGCCCCTTCTTGTGCCGCTTCCAGTGTCACTCGCGCCCGGTCGCGAGCGGTCCTCGCCCTCGGTACGGTCGAGTCGACCGTCAACTTCCGCACTCCCCGCGCCCCGGTGTGCGCGGCGCGGCATGTGCGGGTCTCCCCGCGACGCGCGACTACGCGATACCGTGGCGTTCCTTTTCCCCACATGATCCTCGTGGCCGCCCTGGAGGTTCCGTGGTACAGGCGTACATCCTGATCCAGACGGAGGTCGGCAAAGCGTCGACCGTCGCCGACACGATCAGCAAGATCCCTGGGGTCATCCAGGCCGAGGACGTGACGGGTCCCTATGACGTCATCGTCCGCGCCCAGGCCGACACCGTGGATGATCTCGGCCGGCTGGTGGTCGCCAAAGTCCAGCAAGTGGACGGCATCACCCGCACGCTGACCTGCCCGGTCGTGCACCTGTAGCCCCCGTCTGCCCTCGGCCGGTGTGCTCCTCGCGGCACCGGCGCTCCGTTGTCTCGGGCTGCCCGTCCCGGTCGTGTCGTTGATCGCCGTCGCGGGCTGCTCCTCAGCAGACGACAGCGGATCAGCGGCGGTTCCCGGCCCGGACTCGACCGTCACGAAGCTGTGCCGGAACCTGGACGGGGCGTCGCCGCGGAAGGTGGACGGTCTCGGCCGCCGGGCCCCCGAGCCCGCCCCGCCGCTGACGGCGGGCCGGGGCAGCCCGGCGATCATACTGCGCTGCGGTGTTCCCCGGCCGCCCTGGACGGCGTACCCGCGATCAAGGGGGCGACCCCCTGGGGGATCGCCCCCTTGGGGGTGCCGCGTGCGTCAGCGAAGGCCGGTCGGCCTGCGCAGTGCCGCCTGGATCAGGCGGTCCACCAGCTCCGGGTACGCGATGCCGCTCGCCTGCCACATGGCCGGGTACATCGAGATCGGCGTGAATCCGGGGAGCGTGTTGATCTCGTTGATGACGAAGTGGCCGTCCTCCGTGAGGAAGAAGTCCGCGCGGACCAGGCCCTCGCAGGAGGCGGCCTCGAAGGCGTCGACGGCGAGGCGCCGGACCTCGGCGGTCTCCTCCTCCGTCAGCGGCGCCGGGACGATACCCGGCGTCGAGTCGATGTACTTGGCCTCGAAGTCGTAGTACGCGTGCGTCTCGGGCGGCGGGATCTCGGCGGGCACGGAGGCGCGGGGGCCGTCCTCGAACTCCAGGACGCCGCACTCGATCTCGCGCCCGCGCAGCGCGGCCTCGACGAGGATCTTCGGGTCGTGGCTCTGGGCCTCGGCGATCGCCTCGTCCAGGCCGGCCAGGTCGTCGACCTTGGTGATGCCGATGGAGGAGCCCGCGCGGGCAGGCTTCACGAAGAGCGGCCAGCCGTGCTCACCGGCGAAGTCGATGATCTTCTTGCGGGCGGCGGACTCGTCGAGCTGCCACTCGCGCGGCCGGATCACCACGTACGGGCCGACCCGCAGCCCGAAGGAGGTGAACACCCGCTTCATGTACTCCTTGTCCTGGCCGACGGCCGAGGCGAGGACGCCCGAGCCGACGTACGGGACGCCGGACAGCTCCAGCAGACCCTGGAGGGTGCCGTCCTCGCCGTACGGGCCGTGCAGGACGGGGAAGACGACGTCGACCTCGCCGAGCGCCTTGGGCACCGAACCGGGCTCGCTGTAGACGACCTCGCGGTTGGCCGGGTCGACGGGGAGCACCACGCCGCCCTCCTGGGACTCGGCGAGTTCCTCGACGGTCGGCGTGCGGCGGTCGGTGATCGCCATGCGCTCCGGCTCGTCGGCGGTGAGCGCCCAACGGCCGTCCCGGGTGATGCCGATCGGCAGGACGTCGTACTTCGTCCGGTCGATGGCACGCAGGACGGCGCCGGCCGTGACCACGGAGATCCCGTGTTCCGAGCTGCGGCCGCCGAAGACGACGGCCACGCGCGGCTTGCGGGGCGGCTGCTCAGGGCTCTGGGGGAGGTTCTCGGTGCTCATATCGCGATGAGAGTACCCGTTGGTAGTGCGGCCGTCAGCGCCCGCAGGGCCGGTATCGCTCAGCGTCGCTCCGACTTGGCGGAGCGCGACATCAGCTCCTTGAGGGCGACCACGGGCGGCTTGCCCTCGTGCACGATGTCGACGACCGTCTCCGTGAGCGGCATGTCGACGCCGTGCCGGCGCGCCAAGTCCGCCACGGACTCACAGGACTTGACGCCCTCGGCGGTCTGCTTGGTGACCGCGATGGTCTCCTGGAGGGTCATGCCCTTGCCGAGGTTGGTGCCGAAGGTGTGGTTGCGGGAGAGCGGCGAGGAGCAGGTCGCGACCAGGTCGCCGAGACCCGCGAGCCCGGAGAAGGTCAGCGGATCGGCGCCCATGGCCAGGCCCAGTCGGGTGGTCTCGGCGAGGCCGCGGGTGATGAGCGACCCCTTGGCGTTGTCGCCGAGGCCCATGCCGTCCGCGATGCCGACGGCGAGGCCGATGACGTTCTTGACGGCACCACCCAGTTCGCAGCCGACGACGTCGGTGTTGGTGTACGGGCGGAAGTACGGGGTGTGGCAGGCGGCCTGGAGCCGCTGGGCGACGGCCTCGTCGGTGCAGGCGACCACGGAGGCGGCCGGCATGCGGGAAGCGATCTCCCGTGCCAGATTGGGGCCGGTGACGACGGCGATCCGGTCCTGCCCGACCTTGGCGACGTCCTCGATGACCTCGCTCATCCGCATGGCGGAACCGAGTTCGACGCCCTTCATGAGCGAGACGAGGACGGTGCCGGGCGCCAGCAGCGGCACCCATTCGGCGAGGTTGGCGCGCAGCGTCTGGGAAGGGACGGAGAGCACGGTGAAGTCGGCGCCGACGGCGGCCTCGGCCGGGTCCGTGGTGGCGCGCACGTTCCGCGGGAGCTCCAGGCCCGGCAAATAGTCCACGTTGGTCCGGGTGGAGTTGATGGCGTCCGCGACCTCCGGGCGGCGCGCCCACAGCGTGACCTCGCACCCCGCGTCGGCGAGCACCATGCCGAAGGCCGTGCCCCATGAACCGGCGCTGAACACGGCCGCCTTGACCGGCTTGCTCACTTGCCCTGCCCCTCTTCCTGTGGTTCCTGTTCCCGCAGGGCTCCATTGTGCTGACCGGGCCGCTGGTGCTCGACCGCCGCCGCGGTCCGGCGCCGCTGCTCGATGCGCTCCCGCTTCGGGTCGTAGGGCGTCTCGGGCGCCTTCTCGCCGCGGATCTCCTCCAGCAGGGAGGTGATGGCGGCCATGATGACCTCCGTGGCGTCCTTCAGCAGGTCGGGGGTCATCTCCTTGTCGTAGAAGCGGGAGAGGTCGACGGGCGGGCCCGCGAGCACGTGGTGCGTCTTGCGCGGCAGGAGGTGGGGCTTCTTGGCGTACGGCGGCAGCAACTCGTTGGCGCCCCACTGCGCCACGGGGATCACCGGACACTTGGTCTGGAGGGCGACCCGCGCGGCGCCGGTCTTGCCGGTCATGGGCCACTGGTCGGGGTCCCGGGTGATGGTGCCCTCCGGGTAGAAGGCGACGCACTCACCGCGCTCCACGGCGTCGATCGCGGCCCGGAAGGCGCTCAGCGCGTCCGTGGTCTCGCGGTAGACGGGGATCTGTCCGGTGCCGCGCATCGCGGCGCCCACGAATCCCTTCTTGAAAAGACCGCTCTTCGCGAGGAATCGCGGAACGCGGCCGCTGTTGTACTGAAAGTGCGCGTACGCGAAGGGGTCCACGTGCGAATTGTGGTTCACCGCGGTGATAAATCCGCCGTCGGCAGGAATGTTCTCCATTCCGCGCCAGTCCCGCTTGATCAGAATCACCAGCGGCGGTTTGCACAGGACCGCGGCGAAGCGGTACCAGAAGCCGATTCTGCGGCGGGACACTCGGACACCTTCCTCTAGGGGGCCAGGGGGCTCCTCGCCCGGGGAGCCGCACAAGTGTCGCCCCGGACCGCCGGTCTGTCGAGAACACCGTACGCCCCACCCTGCGGACCTCCGTTGCCCCCAGGTGACAATGGCGGCGACAAGAGAGGGACGGAACACCCGTGCAATGGACCCTGGCCGTACCCCTGAAACCCTTGGCGCGGGCCAAGAGCAGGCTCTCGGACACCGCCGACGACGGCGTGCGCCCCGGCCTGACCCTCGCCTTCGCGCAGGACACGGTGGCCGCGGCGCTGGCCTGTACGTCGGTGCACGATGTGGTGGTCGTCACGGACGATCCGCTGGCCGGGCGTGAGCTGGCAGCGCTCGGCGCCCGGATCGTCCCCGACGATCCCGCGGCCGATCCGGCGGACGGTCTGAACGCGGCGCTGCGGCACGCGGCGGCCCTCGCGCGCGCCGCCCGGCCGTACGCCCCGGTGGCCACACTGAACGCCGATCTGCCGGCGCTGCGCCCGGACGAACTCGCCCGCGTCCTGGGCGCCGCCGCCGCGTTCCCGCGGGCGTTCCTCGCGGACGCCGCCGGCACCGGGACGACGCTGCTCGCCGCCGCTCCCGGCCGGGCGCTGCGCCCGGCGTTCGGCCCCGGCTCCCGGCTCGGCCACCGCCGCTCCGGCGCGGTGGAGCTCGTGCTCGACGACGTCGACTCGGTACGCCAGGACGTCGACACCGGGGACGACCTGCGCGCCGCCCTCTGTCTCGGCGTGGGCCCCCGTACGGCCGCCGCGGCCGCGCGCCTGCTGATACCCGGCCAGTAGGCTGCGTCCATGCAGGCCACCGCGTACACCTACGACGCCGCCACCCGCTCGGGCCAGGTCCTCCTGGACGACGGCACCCCCGTGCCCTTCGACGCCCCGGCCTTCGACGCGGGGGGCCTGCGCCTCCTCCGCCCCGGCCAGCGCGTCCGCATCGAGACGGAGGGCACGGGCGACGCCCTCCGCGTCACGTTGATCACGTTGCAGACCTTCTGAGGCGGGGCCGGTCAGAGGCTCCTCCGAAAGGGAGCGGGGAACCGGGAATTCTCAACGAACCCTTACCCCGAGAACGCCGCGGGCCGGGCTCCGACTAGGAGCCCGGCCCGGCGCGTGTGAGTATCCAGCGCCCCCCTGCTAACGGGCGGCAGTCTTCTTCGCCGTGGTCTTTCGAGCCGACGACTTCTTGGCCGGAGCCTTCTTCGCGGTGGCCTTCTTGGCCGGGGCCTTCGCCGCGGTGGTCTTCTTCGCCGCGGTCGACTTCGCGGCCGTGGTCTTCTTCGCCGCGGTCGACTTCGTCGCCGTGGTCTTCTTCGCGGTGGTCTTCTTCGCCGTCGTCTTCTTCGCCGCCGCCGTTGTCTTCTTGGCGGGCGTCGTCTTACGGGCCGTGGCGGCCTTCTTCGCGGTCGTCGTCTTCTTCGCGGCCGCCTTCTTGACCGTCGCCGAGGCGCCACCGCTCAGGCTGCCCTTCGGGGCCTTCTTGACGGCGACCTCGCCGCCGCGGGGCAGCTTCTTGGAGCCGCTCACCAGGTCCTTGAAGCCCTGACCTGCGCGGAAGCGGGGCACGGAGGTCTTCTTCACCCGAACCCGCTCACCCGTCTGCGGGTTGCGGGCGTAACGGGCGGGACGCTCGACCTTCTCGAACGAACCGAAGCCGGTGACCGAGACCCTCTCACCCGCGACCGTCGCCCGGACGATGGCGTCCAGGACGGCGTCCACCGCGTCGGCGGCCTGCTGACGGCCACCGAGCTTGTCCGCAATCGCTTCTACGAGCTGCGCCTTGTTCACGTCTTCCCCTTCGGAGACATCGCCAGAACGAAAGTGTTCAAGCTTTTCGCACGTTAGGCAGATATATACCGCAAATCAAACACGAAACGGGCTTATCACCCTTGTGCCGCAACGAACTCGGCTGTCACGGAGTTGCTTCAGCGTTCCCCGGTGGGCATTCGCCCCTCGTCGAGGTCCACTGTGAAGCTCTCCAGACGCCTTGCCGCGTCGGCGAGATCGTGCTTGGCCACGGCCGTAATGACCAGCAGCTTCCGGGTCAGCGCCATCCGTACGCCCTCCGGGACTTGCAGTGCGCGCACCCTTGCGTGCGCTTCCTTGAGTTGGCCCGCGACCGCCGCATAGAGCTCGAGTTGGCCGTCGTGTTCCATGCACAGATTGTGCCATCTGGGGCGAGTTGTCGCCTGCCCAGGGGGCAACTGCCGTCTCCCGGGGGCCTGTCGAGCACCCCCATCCAATGCCGCACGATGATGCGCGTACCCCGGTAATCGCCTTTGTAACTAGGGGAGTTGAAACCTTTCTGCACCCCACTTCCAAGGTGCGTTACTCCAAACATGGCTGTACCCCCAACCGTGCACGATTGGGGGTACAGAGGGGTGTGGCGGTGGCTGGAATCCGTCGTGCGCGGGCCTCCCCGGGGGGTGGTCCGCGCGGCGGATCAGACGGGCAGCGTCCGCGGCTTGTAGGACGGTCGCTTGGCCTCGTACGCGGCGATGTCGGCCTCGTTCTGGAGGGTGATGGAGATGTCGTCCAGCCCGTTCAGCAGCCGCCAGCGGGAGTTCTCGTCCAGCTCGAAGGAGGCAGTGATGCCCTCGGCACGCACCTGTCGGGTCTCCAGGTCGACCGTCACCTCGGCCTGGGGGTCCTTCTCGGTGAGCTCCCACAGCGAATCCACGATCTTCTGCTCCAGCACGACCGTGAGCAGGCCGTTCTTGAGCGAGTTGCCGCGGAAGATATCGGCGAACCGGGAGGAGATCACGGCCTTGAAGCCGTAGTTCTGCAGCGCCCACACCGCGTGCTCACGGGAGGAGCCGGTGCCGAAGTCGGGGCCGGCGACCAGGACCGTGGCGCCCGCGCGCTCGGGCTGGTTGAGGATGAAGGTCTCGTCCTTGCGCCAGGCCTCGAACAGCCCGTCCTCGAAGCCGTCCCTGGTCACCTTCTTGAGCCAGTGGGCGGGGATGATCTGGTCGGTGTCGACGTTGCTGCGGCGCAGCGGGACGGCCCGGCCGGTGTGCGTGGTGAATGCTTCCATGACTCTCAGACTCCAGCGGGCGCGAGGGCGTCGGACAGGTCGGCGGGCGAGGCCAGGTGGCCCAGCACGGCGGTCGCGGCGGCGACCTGCGGCGAGACCAGGTGCGTACGGCCGCCCTTGCCCTGCCGGCCCTCGAAGTTGCGGTTGGAGGTGGACGCGGAGCGCTCACCGGGGGCCAGCTGGTCCGGGTTCATGCCCAGGCACATGGAGCAGCCCGCGTGCCGCCACTCGGCGCCGGCCTCCTTGAAGACGACGTCGAGGCCCTCGGAGACGGCCTGGAGACCGACCCGCGCCGAGCCGGGGACGACCAGCATCCGTACGCCGTCGGCGACTTTGCGGCCCCTGATCAGGTCGGCGGCGGCGCGCAGGTCCTCGATGCGGCCGTTGGTGCAGGAACCTACGAAGACGGTGTCCACCTTGATGGAGCGCAGCGACTGTCCGGCCTCCAACCCCATGTACTCCAGGGCCTTTTCGGCGGCCAGACGCTCCGAAGCGTCTTCGTACGAAGCCGGATCGGGGACGTCCGCCGAAAGCGGCGCACCCTGGCCGGGGTTGGTGCCCCAGGTGACGAACGGCGACAGCTCGGCGGCGTCGATCACGACCTCGGCGTCGAACTCGGCGTCGTCGTCCGTCCTGAGGGTCTTCCAGTACGCGACGGCCGCGTCCCAGCCCTCGCCCTTGGGGGCGTGCGGACGGCCCTCCAGGTAGTCGAACGTGGTCTGGTCGGGGGCGATCATGCCCGCGCGGGCACCGGCCTCGATCGACATGTTGCAGATGGTCATGCGGGCCTCCATCGAGAGCTTCTCGATGGCGGAGCCGCGGTACTCCAGGACGTAGCCCTGGCCGCCGCCCGTGCCGATCCTGGCGATGATCGCGAGGATCAGGTCCTTGGCGGTGACGCCGTCGGGCAGCTCGCCGTCGACCGTGATGGCCATGGTCTTCGGGCGGGCCATGGGCAGCGTCTGGGTGGCCAGCACATGCTCCACCTGGGAGGTGCCGATGCCGAACGCCAGACCGCCGAAGGCGCCGTGCGTGGAGGTGTGGGAGTCGCCGCAGACGACCGTCATACCGGGCTGGGTCAGACCCAGCTGCGGGCCCACGACGTGGACGACACCCTGCTCGACGTCGCCCAGCGGGTGCAGCCGCACACCGAACTCGGCGGCGTTGTTCCGCAGCGTCTCCAGCTGAACGCGGGAGACGGGGTCCGCGATGGGCTTGTCGATGTCGAGGGTGGGGGTGTTGTGGTCCTCGGTCGCGATGGTCAGGTCGAGCCGGCGGACCTTCCGCCCGCTCTTGCGGAGACCGTCGAAGGCCTGGGGGCTGGTCACCTCGTGCAGCAGGTGCAAGTCGATGAAGAGGAGGTCGGGCTCGCCCTCGGCGCGCCGGACGACGTGGTCGTCCCAGACCTTCTCCGCGAGTGTCCTACCCATCGCTTTCCCTCCGGTCGACGCCTCAGCGCGTCGACCCAACTAGATCTCGGAGGTGGCGAGCGCGTGCGCATCCCCTCGTCGCACGCGCCTGCCGCCGGGCTCGTCGGTCCGCGAGCCGCTGTTGTTCTGCTTCCAGAGTGGCAAGGTCCACGTGAAATTGAACTTGCGTTTCACAGAGTGAGACGCGAGTATCGTTGCATGGACAACAGTAGCGGCGTCGGCGTTCTGGACAAGGCGGCCCTGGTCCTGAGCGCTCTGGAGTCCGGTCCGGCCACCCTCGCGGGTCTGGTCGGGGCCACCGGACTCGCACGGCCCACGGCCCACCGCCTGGCCGTGGCTCTGGAACACCACCGCATGGTGGCACGGGACATGCAGGGCCGTTTCATCCTCGGCCCGCGGCTGGCCGAGCTGGCCGCGGCCGCCGGTGAGGACCGCCTCCTCGCCACGGCGGGCCCGGTGCTCACGCATCTCAGGGATGTGACGGGCGAGAGCGCCCAGCTCTACCGCCGCCAGGGCGACATGCGCATCTGCGTCGCCGCGGCGGAGCGGCTGTCCGGCCTGCGGGACACGGTGCCGGTCGGCTCGACGCTCACGATGAAGGCCGGCTCCTCGGCGCAGATCCTCATGGCCTGGGAGGAGCCCGAGCGCCTCCACCGCGGCCTCCAGGGCGCCCGTTTCACCGCGACCGCCCTGTCCGGGGTGCGCCGCCGCGGCTGGGCCCAGTCGATCGGCGAGCGCGAGCCGGGCGTGGCCTCGGTCTCGGCCCCGGTCCGCGGCCCCTCCAACCGCGTGGTCGCCGCGGTCTCGGTCTCCGGGCCGATCGAGCGCCTGACCCGCCACCCCGGCCGTATGCACGCCCAAGCGGTGATCGACGCCGCGGCCCGCCTCTCCGAAGCCCTGCGCCGCTCGGGCTGACCCTCCCCCCGCCGTACGACCAAGAAAAAGGCCTGCCTCAACGCCGCGGCAGGCCTTTTCTCGTGCGATCAGCCGGCCCCTGCAGACGGTCGACCTCGGTGCGCCCCTCGTCAGGCATCCACCCGCCGGTGGGCGAACCGCTCCTTCGCGGACCGGCCCCGCTTCTCGATCGGCAGCACCCCCGTGGCCGCCGCGAGACCGAAGGCCGGCATGTCCGCGTAGATCGACTCGTACGACCCCTCCGGCACCACGTACGTCTCGTGCCAGAGCCCCACGTGCCCGCGGCCCTTCCCCTTGCGCTCCTTGCGGTTCATCGCCGCCCACGCCACACGGTGGAACGCGTCGGGCGCGTGCGCGTAGCCGTAGAGCTTCTCCTTGGACTCCCAGTACTGGACGACGTAGTACGTCCGCGGCGAGGCCGTGAGCAGGACGGCGTTCAGCAGCCCCCGGCCCGGGTCCTTGCGCAGCTCGCGCAGCATCCGGGGCATCGCGGTCAGCACCGGCATCCAGTGGTGGACGGCCCAGAAGTGGTTGATGCGCACGCCGATGAGCAGGACCACCACATCGCCCTCGGCGGCAGCGGTGGTCCGTCCGGTGACGACCGTCTTTCCCGACATGACTCCCCCTCGTTGGTGAGCGGCACTATCCGACCGCTCATGCTTGGATAGTGGCACTTCCCAAGGAGGGGCGCAAGAGAGATGCGGCTGTCGGAGTTGAGCGCACGCAGCGGGGTGTCCACCGCGACGATCAAGTACTACCTGCGCGAAGGGCTGTTGGCGCCGGGCCGCCAGCTGAACGCGACGACGGCGGAGTACGACGAGACGCATCTGCGCCGACTGCGGCTGGTACGGGCGTTGATCCAGGTGGGACGGGTGCCGGTGGCGAGCGCCAGGGAGGTGCTCAAGCACGTGGACGACGAGTCGCTGGGCCGCACCATCCGCCTCGGCGCGGCGCTGTGGGCGCTCCCCCAGGCCCCCGACCCGGACGAGGAGGACCCGGCCACGATCGCCGCGACGGCGGAGGTGGACCGGTTGCTGCGGACGCTGGGCTGGGACGCGGCACGGGAGATCGGGGCGCTCTCCCCCGTACACCGTTCCCTGGTGGCTCTGGTGGCCACGCAGATCCGGCTGGGGTATCCGTGCGACGCCGAAACCATGGCCCCGTACGCCGAGTTGATGCGTCAGGCGGCGGCACGGGACCTGGACCGCATGGAGACGTACGAGTCCGACACGGAGATGGTCGAGTCGGCGGTGTCCTCGGCGGTGCTGTTCGAGCCGGTACTGCGGGCGCTGCACCGGCTGGCCCAGGAGGAGGAGTCGGCCCGGCGGTACGGCCTCGGGTGAGCGGGGCGCCGGCGGGCGGAGGGTACGTCCTGTCGGCTTCACCGCTCCGGACACGCGCACGACGAAGGCCCTCCGCCGAAGCGAAGGGCCTTCTGTGATGTACCCCCGACCGGATTCGAACCGGCGCTACCGCCTTGAGAGGGCGGCGTGCTAGGCCGCTACACAACGGGGGCGTGGAGCCTGCGTTTCCGCAGGTCCGAGCTGGTCTACCTGGACTCGAACCAAGACTAACTGAACCAGAATCAGTCGTGCTGCCAATTACACCATAGACCAATGTGGTTTAGACCAGACAGTACCCCCGACCGGATTCGAACCGGCGCTACCGCCTTGAGAGGGCGGCGTGCTAGGCCGCTACACAACGGGGGCCCTAGCGATCCTGCATCGAGGTGAGAGGGTGCGACCCGAACTCTCCTCGCGGGAAGGATCTGTACCCCCGACCGGATTCGAACCGGCGCTACTGCCTTGAGAGGGCAGCGTGCTAGGCCGCTACACAACGGGGGCTTGCGGATGTGATCCGCTGGCGCAGATAAGCTCTGCGAGCTGGCCTACCTGGACTCGAACCAAGACTAACTGAACCAGAATCAGTCGTGCTGCCAATTACACCATAGGCCACTGGAACGCAAGCCCCTGCGGGGATCTTGTTCTAGTTTGCGCTTCCGGTTCCGGCCTTTCGGCCCGCTCCCCGGCGGCGCAGGAAGAACATTACCCGAAGGTGGACGGCGCTCCAAAACGAGTATCGGAGCCGAGGATCGCGGGGAGTTCGGCGAGGGTGGCGATGCGGTGCGGTCCGACCGGCGGGTCGACGGTCGCGTAGAGGCCGCCGCGATCGATCCAGACCGACAGCAGGCCCGCCTCCGCGGCGCCCTGTCCGTCGATCTCCGGGTGGTCGCCGACGTACGCGACCTCGCCCGGGGGCAGGTCCAGGGACTCGCACGCGGCGTGGAAGGCCTCGGCGGCCGGCTTGTGGACGCCGAGCTGCTCGGCGCACAGGACCGTCTCGAAGCGGTCCCACACCCCGAGGGCGCGCAGCTTGCGCTCCTGCACGGGGAGGCTGGAGTTGGACAGCACCGCGTGCCGGTGGGTCGGGGCGAGCACGTCCAGGACGGGCAGGACGTCCGGGAAGAGCGCCCAGGCCCGCTCGTAGTGGACGATGTAGCGCTCGAACCAGGCGTCGGCCTCGGCGTCGGTCAGCGGTCGGCCGTGGAAGTCGCGCACCCGGTCGCGCCGGGTCGCCTCCCAGTCGCCCTGACCCGCCGCGTACCGCCGCCAGTGCAGGCTCGTGAGTTCGCGCCAGCGGTCGAGGGCCTCCTCGACGGAGCCGTAGCGGCGCAGCCCCTCGGCCGCCAGATGCGCCCGCATTCCGGTGCGGTCGGCCGTGGTGTAGTCGAAGAGAGTGTCGTCGACGTCCCAGACCACGGCCTTGATGTTCATGGTCAGACGGTAGCCCGAGGCCGGCCGTCCTGTCCGGCGGATGACGAAGGGGCGGCACCCGGAACTCCGGGTGCCGCCCCTTGCGTACGGGCGTTACGCGGCCAGCTTGGCCAGGGCCGCGTCGATGCGGGCCAGGGTCTTCTCCTTGCCCAGGATCTCCAGGGACTCGAAGAGGGGCAGGCCGACCGTGCGACCGGTGACGGCCACGCGGACGGGGGCCTGGGCCTTGCCGAGCTTGAGACCGTGGGCCTCGCCGGCGGCCAGGACGGCCTCCTTGAGGGACTCCGCCGAGGTCCAGTCGGCGGACTCCAGCTTCTCCTTCGCGGTGCGCAGCAGCGCGTCGGAGCCCTCCTTCATCGCCTTCGTCCAGGACGCCTCGTCCTCGACCGGCTCCGGCAGGAACAGGAAGTCGACGTTGTCGGTGATCTCCGAGAGGACCTTCAGCCGGGTCTGCGCGTGCGGGGCGACGGCCTGCCACTTGGCCTCGTCGAAGTCCTCCGGGGCCCAGGGGGCGAAGGGGGCCTTCAGCCAGGGGGCGCAGCGCTCGGTGAAGTCCGTCACGCTCAGCATGCGGATGTGGTCCGCGTTGATCGCCTCGGCCTTCTTCAGGTCGAAGCGGGCCGGGTTGGGGTTCACGTCGGCGACGTCGAAGGCGGCGACCATCTCCTCGATCGTGAAGATGTCCTTGTCCGCGGAGAGCGACCAGCCGAGGAGGGAGAGGTAGTTCAGCAGGCCCTCGGGGAGGAAGCCGCGCTCCCGGTAGAGGTTCAGGCTGGACTGCGGGTCGCGCTTGGAGAGCTTCTTGTTGCCCTCGCCCATCACGTACGGCAGGTGACCGAAGGACGGGATCTCCTTGGCGACGCCCAGGTCGATCAGCGCCTTGTAGAGCGCGATCTGACGCGGCGTCGAGGAGAGCAGGTCCTCGCCGCGCAGGACGTGGGTGATCTCCATCAGGGCGTCGTCGACCGGGTTGACCAGCGTGTACAGCGGGGCGCCGTTCGCGCGGACGATGCCGTAGTCCGGAACGTTCTCCGGAGTGAAGGTCAGCTCGCCGCGGACCAGGTCGGTGAAGGTGATCGTCTCGTCGGGCATCCGGAAGCGGACGATCGGCTCACGGCCCTCCGCCTCGTACTGGGCCTTCTGCTCGGGCGTGACCTCGCGGCACTTGCCGTCGTAGCCGGAGGGCCGGCCCGCGGCGCGGGCGGCGTCACGGCGCTCCTCCAGCTCGGAGGCGGTGCAGTAGCAGTAGTAGGCGTGACCGGCGTCCTGGAGCTTCCTGGCGATCTCCGTGTACGTCTCCATGCGCTGCGACTGGCGGTACGGCGCGTGCGGGCCGCCGACCTCGGGGCCCTCGTCCCAGGTGAAGCCCAGCCAGCGCAGCGAGTCCAGGAGCTGCTCGTAGGACTCCTCGGAGTCGCGGGCCGCGTCGGTGTCCTCGATGCGGAAGACGAACGTGCCGCCGGTGTGGCGGGCGTACGCCCAGTTGAAGAGGGCCGTGCGGACCAGACCCACATGGGGGTTGCCGGTCGGGGACGGACAGAAACGTACGCGGACGGAGCCGTTAGCCACGCTTGATCACCTTGTTGGTGAGAGTGCCGATGCCTTCGATGGTGACGGCGACCTCGTCGCCGACGTTGAGGGGGCCGACCCCTGCCGGGGTGCCCGTGAGGATGACGTCGCCCGGGAGCAGCGTCATGGCCTCGGTGATGTTGACGATCAGGTCCTCGATGGAGTGGATCATCTCGCTCGTGCGGCCGAGCTGGCGCTGATCGCCGTTGACCGTGAGCTGGATGGTCAGGTCCGAGGGGTCCAGTTCGGTCTCGACCCAGGGGCCGAGCGGGCAGGACGTGTCGAAGCCCTTGGCCCGGGCCCACTGCTTCTCGCGCCGCTGGACGTCCCGGGCGGTGATGTCGTTGGCGCAGGTGTAGCCGAAGATCACGTCCTTGACGCGTTCACGCGGGACCTCGCGGCACATCCGGCCGATGACCACGGCGAGCTCGGCCTCGTGGTGGAGTTCCTGCGAGAAGGACGGGTACTGGATCTCGTCGCCGGAGCCGATCACCGAGGTGGCCGGCTTGAAGAAGGCGAACGGGGCGTCGGGGACCTCGTTGCCGAGTTCCCGGGCGTGTTCGGCGTAGTTGCGGCCGAAGGCCACGACCTTGTTGGGGAGCACCGGCGGCAGCAGCCTGACCCGTGTCTTGGCGTCACGAGGGGCCAGCGGGACCTTCGTGCCGGAGAGCTCGAAGTCCGTGAACGGGATGCCCTTGATGATGTCGAGGACGAGCTCGTCCGGCTTGTCGCCCTCGACCGCTCCGAAGGCTACGTTCCCGTCGATGGAGAACCTGGCGATGCGCACGGGATCCTCGTGCCCCTTAACTGAGCTGGCTGGAGTCTGACGCTCCAGGCTAACGCGGCAAGGGGGGCCCGCCTCGCGCATTAACGGGCGCGGTCGGCCGTACTCATGGGAAAGGGCGCCCTGGTCGTGGTGCCGGGCGCCCTTTGTCCGCGTACCTGACGGACCGGTCTTCCTCTTTCACGTGTTCACGGGATCCGTCTTGAGCACATGGCGGATTCCGCGCGTACTTGAGCGTGCAACTACTCAGCGGACTGGGCGGGCACGTTCATCAGGACCGTACGACGGGGGTTCGCGGTCTGGGAGGGGAGGTCGACGGAGTGCTCCTGCTCCGGCGTGCGCAGGTCCTCGGCGTCGGCGAGGTGGGCCAGCGTGGTGCGCCGGGGGTTGGCTATCGTGCGGAACATCATCGTCGTCTTCACTGTTGTCCAAGACCTCGTCGTGAGCGGGCGCCGGGCCGGGCCGCAAGGGCCGCCCCACTGGCGCGGGTTGTCGGATTCGCCATCCCTGTAAAGCGTCAGGCTAAACATCCGATTCCCGGGCCAGGGCGTGAAGAAGGCATGATCACCGTGTGAGTTTGCTCACCTACTCATGGGCAAATCGGGCAATCCGGATTCTCCCCCCACCCTGACAAACCGGACATCAGCCAACTGAATCAGGCATTCCGCTCCTGATCATGGCGACTGGGACACCCCCTGCGCACCCCCGTATCGCGGGTGTTTGCCCGCTTTGCTGTGAATCGACCTCCACATCCGGTGACTCGCCCCTCACGCGCTGTCACTGTGAACAGACCGTTATCCGTTGGCCTTGTTGCAGATCCGGCACTGTGCTGGAATTCCACGGACCGCCGCAGGATCGTGCCGGCGCGCAGGGGCGCAAAGCAGCGCCGGGCGGCGGCGGAAGGGGGAGCCAGCGCCGGTCACTCACGACCACAAACAGGGGACGTAATTCAGGGCGCCCCCAAGACGCCGACACCGTCCCGCCGTTCATTCGGCGGGGCGCCTGGTCCAGAGGTTGCGACGCTAGTGCAGGGACGTTTCAAGAGGGATGGCAGCGCTTCGGCGGAGCCGGAGCCACACAACGGAACCGGTAACGGTTCCTCCCCCCAGCACGCCCAGAACCCGGGTCCGGCGGAGATCGGCGACGGCGGTGAGCGCTCCGGGCGCACCGGCGCGTCCGCTCCTCCCGCGCCCGGCAAGCCCAAGGGCGACACGGCCGGTGTGACCGGTCCCGGATCACGAGTAGCCCTGCGCAACTGGCGCATCTCCACTCGTCTCGTCTCGCTGCTCGCCCTCCCCGTGGTGGCGGCGACCTCGCTGGGCGCACTGCGCATCGGCGACAACGTGGACGACATCCAGCAGCTCGACAACATGCGGCTGCTGACCGACATGACCAAGCAGGCGACCGAGCTCGCCGACGCGCTGCAGAACGAGCGCGACCTCTCCGCCGGTCCCCTCGCGCGGGGTCTCGACGCCAGCGACTTCACGGTCAAGGGCGCCCGCCAGAAGACGGACCAGGCCCGCGTCCAGTTCGCCGACGCGACCCAGGAGGCCGACAGCTCGAGCACCGCCCAGAACCTCCCCGGTGTCCGCGACAGCCTCGTGCGCGTCGTGCGTGAGCTGAACAACCTCAACAGCGTCCGCAACAAGGCCTACGCCGACCCGAAGAACTCCACGCAGACGGTCGAGGCCTACCACCGTCTGATCATCCAGCTGCTGGAACTCTCCCAGGACATGGCGGAGGCCACCAGCAACCCGGACATGATCAAGCGCACCCGCGCCCTGGCCGCGTTCTCCTCGGCCAAGGAGTACGCGTCCGTGCAGCGCGCGGTCATCGCCGCGGCCCTGCCGGAGAACAAGGACACGTTCGGCACCCTCTCCGAGAACGACCGCCTCTACGCCAGCTCGGCGCTGGCGAACGAGGAGTCCGACCGCACCGCCTTCGCCGACATCTACGGCGACGGCGCCGAGGTGCTCACCAAGCCGATCGACGACGCCAGCCCCACCATCGAGGCCTCCGACCTCTACGCGGACCGGGTGCTCGCCAGCGCGGGCGGTCTGCGCGGCCAGGACAAGCGCTCGTACAAGGACTGGACCGACGACTCCGGGACCAAGATCGAGCGTATGGAGAAGATCGAGGGCTCGCTCCTCGAGGAGATGGAGCAGACCGCTCGCGCGCTCCGTGCGGACGCCGAGCAAGAGGCGATCATCTCCGGTGCGCTCATCCTGCTCGTCCTCGGTGTCTCCCTGGTCGGCGCGTTCGTCGTGGCCCGCTCCATGATCCGCTCGCTGCGCAGGCTGCAGGACACGGCGACCAAGGTCGCCCAGGACCGCCTGCCCGAGCTGGTCAAGCAGCTGTCGGAGTCGGACCCGCAGGACGTCGACACCTCCGTCGAGTCCGTCGGTGTGCACTCGCGGGACGAGATCGGCCAGGTGGCCGCGGCCTTCGACGACGTGCACCGCGAGGCGGTCCGCCTCGCCGCCGAGCAGGCCCTCCTCCGGGGCAACGTCAACGCGATGTTCACCAACCTCTCGCGTCGCTCCCAGGGCCTCATCCAGCGCCAGCTCTCGCTCATCTCCGAACTGGAGTCCCGCGAGGCCGACCCGGACCAGCTGTCCTCGCTGTTCAAGCTCGACCACCTCGCCACCCGCATGCGCCGTAACGGTGAGAACCTCCTCGTCCTCGCCGGTGAGGAGCCCGGCCGCCGGTGGACCCGCCCGGTCCCGCTGGTCGACGTGCTCCGCGCCGCCGCCTCCGAGGTGGAGCAGTACGAGCGCATCGAGCTGGCCGCCGTGCCGACCACCGAAGTGGCCGGCCGCGTGGTCAACGACCTCGTGCACCTCCTCGCCGAGCTGCTCGAGAACGCGACCTCCTTCTCCTCGCCGCAGACCAAGGTCAAGGTCACCGGTCACGCGCTGCCCGACGGGCGGGTGCTGATCGAGATCCACGACACCGGTATCGGCCTCTCCCCCGAGGACCTCGCGGCGATCAACGAGCGCCTCGCCTCGCCGCCCACCGTGGACGTGTCGGTCTCCCGCCGCATGGGTCTGTTCGTGGTCGGTCGTCTGTCGCAGCGCCACGGCATACGCATCCAGCTCCGTCCGTCCGACTCGGGCGGCACGACCGCGCTGGTCATGCTTCCCGTGGACGTCGCGCAGGGCAACAAGAAGCCGGCCCCCGGCAAGCCCGGCCAGGGTGCCCCCTCCACCGGTGGCCCCGCCGCCGCGCAGGCCGCGGCCGGTGCCGCCGCCGCGCGTCGCCAGGCCGGCCAGTCGGGTCCGCAGCTCGGCGGTGGCCCCTCCGGGGGCGGACTGCTCGGCGGCGCCCCGCAGCGCGGCCAGGTCGGCGCCGGTCAGGGTCCGCGCGCGGCACTGCCCGGCAACCCCAGCGGTCCGGGCAACCCCGGTGGTCAGCGTGGGCCGCAGGGCGGTCCGCCGATGCCTCCGCAGGGCGGCCGGCCGGCTCCGGCGGGTGCCGGTGCCGGTGCGTTCGGCGGCGGTCAGGCGCCGGGTGCCCCGCAGGGCCTCCAGGCCGCCGGGACCAGTGGTCCCGACACCAGGAACTTCGAGAACTTCAACGACTCCGGTCGCCAGGGCGGCTTCGCCGGCGGCGGCTCGGGTCTGCGTCCGGGCGGCAGCTTCGGTGACGGCGGTGCCCCGCGTCAGGGCGGCGCCGGTGACAGCGGTCCCGGTGCCGTGCCCCCGAAGCAGGGCAAGGAGCGTTCCGGCAGGCGTCGGCCGCAGCTGCCCGGCCGTGGTGGCCCGCGCGCCGAGCTGCCCGGCGGCAACGCCCCGCGCACGCCGAGCTGGAGCGACGAGAACGCCCAGCCGCCGGCGCCGCGCGCCTCGCTGGACGCCCCGCGCGGCCACGACGAGCAGCCGGACGTGACGGCGCCGATGCCGCGGGTCGACCCGAATCAGGGTCCGGCCTCGACCTCGCAGTTCTCGCGCCCCGACTACGACGCCCCGGCCGCCGGGCAGAACGGCACCGGATCCTTCGTGCGCCCCGACGTGTTCGGCGGGGCCGGCGCCCCGCCGGCGTCGGGCGGTCCGTCCCGCGGCGGCGCCGAGGACCCCTCGTCCACCGGCCGGTTCGCCACGGCGGGCTACGACGGCTCCGGCACGGGCCAGTTCCCCGTCCCCGGCCGCCCGAACCCGCAGAACAACGGCCAGTACGGCGCCCCGGACCGGGCGAACGGCCAGGACACCGGCCAGTTCGGCGTCCTCGGACGGCAGAACGGCCAGGGCCCCGGGCAGTACGACCCGTCCGGTCGGCAGAACCCGCAGGACACCGGTCAGTTCGAGCGTCCGCAGGTCAACGGCGAGAACTTCGGCGGGCCCCGCCAGCCGCAGCGTCCCCCGATGCCCCAGCAGCGCCCCGCGCGCCAGGAGCCGGAGGCGCTGCTGGGGCATCGGGG
>NZ_LIRK01000116.1 GCF_001419765.1 Streptomyces torulosus | reverse complement strand
AGGGGCCGTGCCGGTGTGTCAAGCCCGTCGCATAGAGAAGCACAGAGAACAGCTCCCCCGAACCCCCGAGCAGTAGGGCACCAAGCGACGGGCTGACACACCGGCACGGCCCCTCCCGTGCGTGGGCGGGCGCGCGGCGGGAGGGTGCGGGTCCGCGGCCGGCCCTTCCCGTTGGTTCGGTGGTGTCAGTGGGGTCGCGCAGAATGGGGCCGACGGGGTTCGGGTTCGGTGCTTGGGACGGAGGGCGGTGGGGGCATGACCGTGTGGGACGACCTGGTGGGGCAGGAGCGGCTGAGCGGGCAGCTGGACGCGGCCGCCCGGGACGCGGATGCCATCGTCACGGCGGCGGAGACCGGGGGACCGCCTCCCGAGGCGTCGAAGATGACGCATGCCTGGCTGTTCACGGGGCCCCCGGGAGCGGGCCGGAACACGGCGGCGCGGGCGTTCGCGGCGGCGTTGCAGTGCGTGAGCCCGGACCGGGCGCTCGGGGGGAGCCCGGGGTGCGGGTTCTGCGACGGGTGCCATACGTCGCTGGTGGGGACGCACGCCGATGTGACGACGGTCGCGGCCGTGGGCACGCAGATCCTCGCCGAGGACATGCGGGACACGGTCCGCAAGTCGTTCACGTCGCCCGCGAACGGGCGGTGGCAGGTCATCCTCGTCGAGGACGCCGAGCGGTTGAACGAGAAGTCGGCGAACGCGGTGCTCAAGGCCGTGGAGGAGCCCGCCCCCCGGACGGTCTGGCTGTTGTGCGCCCCCTCGCTGGAGGACGTGCTGCCGACCATTCGCTCACGGTGCCGGCACGTCGGGCTGCTCACGCCGTCGGTGGACGCCGTGGCGGACATGCTCGTACGGCGTGAGGGCATCGAGCCGGAGGCGGCCGCGGTCGCCGCCCGGGCCACCCAGGGGCACATCGAGCGGGCGCGGCGGCTGGCGACCGATCCTCGGGCGCGGGAGCGGAGAGCCGCCGTACTGAAGCTGCCGTTGCGGATCGAGGACATCGGAGGATGCTTCAAGGCCGCGCAGGAGCTGGTGGACGCGGCCTCCGAGGAGTCCAAGCAGCTGGCGGAAGAGGTCGACACCAAGGAGACCGAGGAGCTGAAGGCGGCGCTCGGGGCCGTGCAGGGCGGGCGGATGCCGCGCGGTACGGCGGGCGTGATGAAGGATCTGGAGGACAAGCAGAAGCGGCGCCGTACCCGGGCCCAGCGGGACAGCCTGGATCTGGCGCTGACCGAGCTCACCGGCTTCTACCGGGACGTGCTGGCCCTGCAACTGGGGTCGCGGGTTGCCCTCGCCAACATCGAGGTCCAGGACGTGCTGGAGCGGATGGCCCGTGACGGGACGCCCGAGGCGACGCTGCGGCGGATCGACGCGATCGCGGCCTGCCGGGAGGCGCTGGACCGGAACGTCGCCCCGCTGCTGGCGGTGGAGGCCATGACCATGGCTCTGCGGTCCGGCTGACGGTGGTGAGGGACGCGCTCGGTGGCTCGGGCGAGTGGGGGCTGCGGCGTTCGGGTCAGTGGTGGCGGGGCGTTCGGGTGAGTGCGGGCGGGCGTTCGGTTGACGGTGTCACTCGTACGGGGAGCATTCGTCGCCATTCGTGATCATTTGGGTGCCTTTGGTTACGCTCGCGAGATGCGAACCAGGCGTACTTCCCGGCCGAATCGGTCCTCGCGTATCGGCGGCGCGTTGCTCGCCGCCGCCGCGCTGCTCGTGTCGGCCTGTTCCTCCGGCGGTGCGAGCCGGGCGGCCACGGCGGACGACGGGGCGCCCGCGCTCGGCCCGCTGCCCCGCGCGACGCCCACCGCGCTCGCGCCGTACTACGAGCAGAAGCTGCGCTGGCGCGACTGCGAGGTGCCCGGCTTCCAGTGCGCCACGCTGAAGGCGCCCCTGGACTACGCCAACCCGGGCGAGGGCGACATCAAGCTGGCGGTCTCGCGCAAGAAGGCCACCGGCCCGGGGGAACGGCTCGGTTCGCTGCTGGTCAACCCGGGCGGCCCGGGCGGCTCGGCCATCGGCTACCTCCAGGGCTACGCGGGCATCGCCTACCCGGCGCAGATCCGCGCGCGGTACGACATGGTCGCCGTCGACCCGCGGGGCGTGGCGGGCAGCGAGGGGGTCGAGTGCCTCACCGGCCGTGAGATGGACGCGTACACGCAGACGGACCTCACCCCGGACGACGGGGCGGAGAAGGAAGCGCTGGTAGCCGCGTACAAGCGGTTCGCGGAAGGGTGTGGAGCGCGGGCGCCGAAGCTGCTGCGCCATGTGTCCACGGTCGAGGCGGCTCGCGACATGGACGTCCTGCGGGCCGTGCTCGGGGACCGGAAGCTGACGTACGTCGGCGCCTCGTACGGGACGTTCCTCGGCGCGACCTACGCGGGGTTGTTCCCGGAGCGGGCCGGTCGGCTGGTGCTGGACGGGGCGCTGGACCCGTCGCTGAGCGCGGACCGGCTGAACCAGGAACAGACGGCGGGCTTCGAGACGGCGTTCCAGGCGTTCGCGGAGGACTGCGCACGCAGGGAGGACTGTCCGCTGGGGCGCACGCCGGTGCAGGTCGGCCACAACCTGGGCGCCCTCTTCGAGCGCCTGGACGCGCGGCCCCTGCCGACCGGTGAGGCGGGCGGACGGAAGCTGGGTGAATCCCTGGCGACGACGGGGGTGATCGCGGCGATGTACGACGAGGGGGCGTGGCCGCGGCTCCGGCAGGCCCTCACACAGGCCGTCCGGGACCAGAACGGTGCCGGGCTGCTGGCCCTCTCCGACGGCTACTTCGAGCGGGAGGCCGACGGCAACTACTCCAACCTGATGTACGCCAACGCGGCCGTGAACTGCCTCGACCTCCCCGCGGCCTACGCCACGCCGGACGAGGTGGAGCGGTCGCTGCCCGCGTTCGAGAAGGCGTCCCCGGTGTTCGGCCGGGCCCTGGCGTGGGCCTCGCTGAACTGTGCGTACTGGCCGGTGAAGCCGACGGGGGAACCGCACCGGATCGAGGCGAAGGGCGCCGCACCGATCGTGGTGGTCGGCACCACCCGCGACCCCGCCACGCCGTACCGCTGGGCCGAGGCCCTGGCCTCCCAGCTCACCTCCGCCCGCCTCCTCACGTACGACGGCGACGGGCACACGGCGTACGGGCGGGGCAGCGGCTGCATCGACTCGGCGATCAACACGTATCTGCTGCGCGGCACGCCTCCCACGGAGGGAAAGCGCTGCTCACCGTCCTGACGGGCGCCTCGGCCCGCGGAGGGAAGGCGAGGCGTGCGGCCCCGCCCCAGGCTCCGCGCCGCCGGGCCGCGGAGGTGCTCCGGACCCTGGTTCGGAGCACCTCAGAAACTGTGTAGACTTACCGACGTTGCTGATCGCACCATAGTGCGGACGGCGCGCCGCCTTAGCTCAGATGGCCAGAGCAACGCACTCGTAATGCGTAGGTCTCGGGTTCGAATCCCGAAGGCGGCTCCACTTGAAACCCCAGGTCAGGATTCTGATCTGGGGTTTTTTGCTGTGTGGGCTTTGCTGGAGTTCTGGGTCAGGCGTGTTGTTGGTGTTGTTCTGGTAGGTGGCTTTCCGGGTGGGCCCAGACGACGACGTTGTCCGGGTGGGGGATCGCTCCCGTGGTGAGTTCGTGGTTGAAGAAGTCGATGATCTCTCGGTCGGAATGGCGCAGGCTGAAGTGCGTCAGGACGAAGACGGTGTCCGGGTGGGAATCGATCATCGGGCGGAGTTCGCTCCAGACGGTGTGGCCGACCTGGCGGGCCCGGGGGATCTGGGCGTCGTCCAGGTAGGTGCACTCGGTGATGATGACCGGGTATGCGAACAGCCACGGGTTCCGGGTGAAGACGCTCGCGTGTGTGTCTCCCAGGAAGGCGAAGAGGGGGCGGGTCACTTCCTCGTAGATCGCTGCGTCACCGTCGTTCTTTCGTTGCTGTGCGATGAGCCGGCCGAATTCGCTTCCCTGTGGCCCGCCGCCAGCATCGACGTCTTCAGGTCTTCGTACTCCGGCTTCAGGATCTTCTTCTTCTCCGCGAAGCAGTAGCCCACACAGGGCACCTTGTGCAGGCATTCGACTACCCGGACCGTGTAGTTCCTTCGGCCGCCCGCCGCGAACTCGTCACCCGACCGCACGCCGTGCAGGCGGTACTCCGGGGCGCGGGACGGATCGAACGTCGGCCCGTGGTTCAGTTCGGTCGCGGCGCGCAGGTAGGCCTCCGCGTACGGTTCCGCTTCGGCCGGGAGGTAGATGTCCACGCCCCCGTCCCTGGCGGCCAGGTAGTCGAGGTCCTTGGAATGGTCGAGGTGGGTGTGCGTCAGGAACACCGACTCCACCTGACGGCCTTCCGCCAGGCCCGCGTCGAGGCTGCAACGGAGTTCGGGGATGTGGAAGAACGTCTTGTCGTTCGCCCGTGAGTATCCGGTCAGGGTCAGTTCGGTGCCGGGTATCTTCCACGTCTTCCACTGACGGAACGGGTGCCCCTTCCCGAGTCGTTGCGGGTGACGGATGTGTGGGGTGGGTCGGTCGTTCATTCTGGCCTCAGGTGAGAGCGGAGCGGTGGAGTGGGCGGGTGATCAGAGGGGCCGAGGGAGGG
>NZ_LIRK01000115.1 GCF_001419765.1 Streptomyces torulosus | reverse complement strand
CCCTCGGGTGGCCACGTCGCCCGCCGTGCCGGCGACGTGGCCACCCGAGGGCTGCTGACCGCGCGCCCGGGACCCGCTCATGTGCGGCCGCCCACGCCTTCGGCGCGGCGCTCCGCTTCTGGGAGCGCGTCGGCCACCCGCAACGCGGCACCCCGGAGACGGCCTCCCTCCGCGACGACTGCGAGACCCGACTCGTCCACGCCCTGGGAAAGAGACGCGTACGCCCGCGTCCTGCGGCAGACGACCAGGAACGACGCCCGCACCCTCATGATCTGGGCCTCCCAAGGGGGCCCGCTCCCGGACACTGACCGGGCCACGGGCTGGGCCTCCAGCCGGAGCCCTTGACCGGCTCGGCGGCCGTCACCGGCGTGACCCGGTCGCCTCAGGGTCGTCTCGGTCCGGCCGCGAGCCGGGATGACACAGGCAGGAGACCACGACCATGAAGGGCCACAGCGACTGGAAGGACGTCACGAAGCGTTCAGCGACACCGGCGGCCCCGTGATCGTTCGTCTCGATCACGAACCAGACCGCTCCGGCGCCCATCGCGGCGGTAGCCGCGAAGGAGGGCACGGGACGCAGTCCCCACGGTGCCGCTCCGCTGCGATCGGCGGCCAGAACGGGCCAGACCGCCAGGAGCGCGAAGCCGACCACGGTGGCTGAACCGTGGTGCAGGGAGCCCCCACTGCTCGGCGCCGGGAGCAGAGCCACCACGAACGCCGACACTCCACCGCCGCCCAGCGCCACCCGTCCGGCGAGCGCGGCCGCACGCAGCCCCCAGGCGGTCAGCAGATGGCACAGACCCAGGGCGAGCAGCGCCCCGGTCATCACCCAGAATCCCGGTGCCCCGTAGGCGGCCAGGACGCTGATCGTCTGCCTGGCAGGGTCGTAGGCGGGCCCCTCCAGGAGTGCCGCGACCGTCCAGCCGCCGATCAGCAGGACGGGTGCGCTCACCGACGGGAGCAGGGCCCACCTGGGCACAAGTCGCACCGGCTCACCGTAGGACGCTCCGGCACTCCACGCGGCGGCGCCGCGCCCACCGGGGCGGTTCCGCAACACGGACCGGGGAGGACGGCGGGTCAGTCCGTGCGTCAGGCGTCCGTGGGGCGGGTGTGCCCCCTTGCCGCCAGTACGGCGCACACCACCGCCAGCGGCAGCTCCGCGCCGAGCGCCATCGCCGCCGCCGCGACCTGATCCGCGCCCGGTGCCGCCGTCATCGCGTCGAACCAGGCGTCGACCACCAGCAGCGTGGCGGCGGCGGTGGCCGTGAGCGTGTGCAGGCGGTGGCCTTGTACGGCCAGCAGTCCCGTGGTGATCAGGGCCACGGCCTCCGCGGCGTCCAGGCCGATCCACACCGTGCGCCAGTTCGAGGCGACGGCCGCCGTGGGCAGCCCGTGGGCCAACACGACCAGCCAGGGCAGCAGAGCCAGCCCGCTGACGAGGAGGACGTGCTCCACCCGGCACCAGCGGCGCACCCGCCGCAGGGTCGACCCGCCCTCGACACCGGGTGGTTGACGGGTGATCAGCGCGCTCATCGGCTCGGACTCCTCGCATGCGGACTCCTCGCGTTCAGGGTTCTCCTCCATGCCCTCCAGCCTCGACCGCAGGGCGATCACAGTCAGTAACGCAGGTGTCCGTCCAGGGGTGGCACCAACTACACCTCCAAGACGGGCGATTACGCCATGGACCACCGCTGACCTCGGCACTTACCGTTCCCTCATGCACACAACCGCCCGCCTGCGGCGCGTGATCCTGTGGCCGTTCCAAGGCGCCGGACGTCCGGTCGCTTTCCTCGCCACCGGGGCCCTGATCCAGCTCGCCGCCCTGGTCGTCATGGCTCTGCCATGGATCTTCCTCGTCCCGGAGACATGGGCGGCGACCCTCCTCGCGGTTCTCGTCCCGCTCGCCGCCCTCGTGTCGGCCGGGCCGTCGTTGACCGAGGCGCAGCGCGGCCGCTTCCGTGCCCGTCTCGGTGTGCACATCCCTTCGCCGTACGAGGGCTCCCGCCCCTCGCTGCCCGAGTGGCTGCGTTCCCCGGCGGCCCGGCGGCAGCTCGGCTACCACCTGCTGTTCGGGCCGCTCCTGGCCCTGGCAGCGGTCTTCGTCCTCCTGATGTGGGCCGCGTCCGCCGTGGCCGCCTCGATCTATGTGTGGATCTGGCTCGTTCCGCCGGAGTCGCGCCTCGGCCAAGTCGGCTACACCGTCCTGGCCGCCTACATCACCGTCGCCGGAATCGCCCTGCTCTGCGCGGCGTCCTGGCTGTCCCGAGCCCTCGCCCGGCTCGACACCCGCACCGCCACGCTCCGGCTCGGGCCCAGCCGTGAGGAGCAGTTGGCGCGCCGTGTGGAGGACCTGGCCGAGAGCCGGGCGGGCCTGGTGGACACGGTCGACGCCGAACGGCGGCGTATCGAACGCGATCTGCACGACGGCGCCCAGCAGCGGCTGGTCTCCCTGGCGGTCAACCTCGGGCTGGCCAAGGCGACGCTCGGTGATCTGCCCGAGGACGCCCGTCGCGTCATCGACGAGGCGCACCGGGAGGCGAAGGAGGCGATGGAGGAGCTGAACGATCTGGTGCGCGGGCTGCACCCGGCCGTACTGGAGGACCGCGGCCTCGACGCCGCGATCTCGGGCATCGCGGCCCGGGCTCCCCTCCCGGTGGGGGTGACGGTGAACCTGCCGTCGCGCCCGGCGCCCGCGGTCGAGGCGGTCGCGTACTTCACCGTCTCCGAAGCGCTGACGAACGTGGTGAAGCACGCGCAGGCGTCCCGGGCCGAGGTCACGGTGGAGTGCCTCGGCGCGACCCTGGTCCTCGTCGTCAGCGACGACGGCGTGGGCGGCGCCGAACCCGTCGGCGGCACCGGGCTGGCCGGGCTGGCCAAGCGGGTCGCGTCGGTCGATGGCAGGCTGTCGGTCGACAGTCCCGTCGGGGGCCCGACCGTCCTGACCGTGGAGTTGCCGTGCGTGCCGTGATCGCCGAGGATTCCGTCCTGCTCCGGATCGGCGTGGTCAAGGTCCTGGAGATGGCCGGGTTCGAGGTGGCCGCCGAAGTGGCCGACGCCGAGGCGTTGTTGGCGGCGGTGGAGGAACACCGGCCGGCCATCGCGGTGGTGGACGTCCGGATGCCGCCCGGCTTCACGGACGAGGGAGTGCGCGCCGCGCTGGTCATCAGGCAGCAGTGGCCCGGGACGGCGGTACTGCTGCTCTCGCAGTACGTGGAGGAGCGGTACGCGGCCGACCTCCTCTCCGCCCACACGTCGGGGATCGGCTACCTGCTCAAGCAACGGGTCGCGGACGTCGAGGAGTTCGCCGACTCACTGCGGCAGGTGGCCAAGGGCGGCACCGTACTGGACCCGCAGGTCGTCTCCCAACTGCTGGTACGCCGCCACAGTGACCCGCTGGACCGGCTCACCCCCCGAGAACGCGAGGTCCTGGAGCTGATGGCGGGCGGACGGTCCAACGCCGGAATAGCCGCGCAGCTCGTCGTGAGCGAGAGCGCGGTGGCCAAACACATCAACAGCATCCTGGCCAAGCTCGACCTGCCGAAGACCGACGCGGACCACCGCCGGGTACTCGCCGTTCTACGCTTCCTCGGCGTGACCTGAGGCCTGAGGCCACGGACACGATCCGCACCTTCGACCGACAACACCTCCGGCCCGCACGCCCCTGGGCCCGACACAAGGCGCGTCGGCCGGGCATTCCCGACGCCCGCTCGGGCCAGGGAGGCAGCAGCGGCTCGATCAGCGCCCACAAGCGGGGCCGGACGATCTGCCAGGAGTCCAGGGCTCGGCAGAGGCCGGCGATCCCGTCCCTGGCTCCGGCGGGGAAAACGCCCCGAGGGCCGTCACGTTGCCTGAACAGACCGAGCCGGGGGCGGCGCCCCGGACGTAGTTCGGCCCGAGGACCGCGTCGTCAAGGGGGACGAAGACCAGCCGGTGGGGGGTGGGAAGTCCGGTCCGGACGGTGGCCATGGCCGATTCGTCGGCAAGTGCCGCCAGCCGCTCGCGGGGTGATGTTCGCCGTGTCCGTGGCCCCGTGAACAACGGTTCCGGGGATTCGGGGGAGTGGCCTGCGGGACCGGGTCTCCCCTAGGGGACCGGGTCTTCCGTCGGGCGGTGGCTGGTCCGTGGGGCTTGTTCGAGGAGTACGCTCGAAACTACCGAGGATATTTCGCACACCGGCTTTCAGGCTCGTGTCGTTTTCGGCGATCGAATACACCGGGCCGGTCGTGGTCGGCCCGGGGCAGGGTTCGCGCCATGACCGTGACCATTTCCCACCCGCCGACAGCCGAAGCCGCTGACCGTTTCTCCTCGTCGTCGTTCTCCTCGTCGTCGCCCCGCTTGTCGCTGGCCCCCGTCGGGGCCGCGCCGGCTCTGCTCGACGGGGCCTGGTGGCCCCGCTCCCGCGATCTAGGGGCGGAACTCCTCCCCCTGACGGCCGTACTGGACCCGCTGTGGGGGCGGATCACCCGGGTGACGGTGAATCCCGTCCACTGGCCGGTCGTCCCGCGCAAGGTGCCCGTCGCGGGGCACGTGGTGAAAGTGGGCTGGTTCCGGCCGGAGCAGGACCCGCACGAACTGTTGTTGCTCTCCTACCATGTGGGCCGCTGGAACCTCCTGGTGATCCCGCCGCAGACGCCCGCCGCATCGGCAGCCCGGCTGATGGCCGCCGCGTGCGACCCCCTGGGCACGTCGACCGCGAGCCGGTTGATGGAGGAGGAGGCGCGTCGCCTGCGGACGGTGGCGGAGACCGACCGGGCCGGGGAGGCGATCTGGGACTCCGAAGGGGGACGTGAGGCCGACCCCCGGGCCGCCCAGGCCGAACGGCCGCGCGTCCCGACCGTGACCGCTGTGACCACCAAGAGCGCCGCCATGACCGCAGCGATGCCGCATCAGTGATGGGAAGGTGAGAACCGTGGAGACATTCCTGACCGTGATCGTGATCATCGCGATGATCGCCTTCGGCGCGTTCCTCATCCTCCGGCTCAACTCACAGCACAGCGCCCGTATCGCCGCCTTCCACTACGGTCGCTCCAGGACGCCTGTCGCGGGACCGCCACCGTCGGCTCCGCGGAAGGCCCGTGACCGGGCGGGGACGACCGGCACGGGCCGTCAGCGTGACGCCGGACGTGGACGGCTCGGCCTCCGCCTCCGGCGTCGCACCCGTGAGGGAGCTGCGTGAGCCCCCGGCCGGACCGCCCGGACCGCATGCGCTCATAGGCCGCACGCCCATCGGAACCGGCTGAGCGGCAAGTGCGCGTACGCCGGGGACAGCGCGGCGAAACCGCCGAAGGCGGCGTCGACGCCGCAAGGTCCCAAGAACCGGCTGGGCCCCAAGAACCGGCTGGGCCGCAAGGCCCCCTCGGAACCGGCCGAAGCGGCCAATGTGACCCGCGCCCCCGGACTCCCCGGCAGGGCACCGCGGTTGAGGCGGCGGGGCAGAGGCGGCCGGGGGGACGACGAGACGTTCGACACCGCCGTCCGGTGCCCGGGACGGAACCCTTCCAGGTCACGATGCCCACCGGGCGCGCACCCTCCGTCCGGGGCGTTCCACGGCGCATCCCCGGACGTCCGATTCGCCGACGCTCTCGCCGACCGGCCTGAACGGAACGGTCGAATCACACGTCACCGCACCCACACCCCCGTACCGGCGGCACACCGCGCGTGGCCGGGCCCCGGCCCTGCCACGCGTAACCACCGACGTATGCCGAGAACCGAGGGAACCATGCCCCTGCCCCAGTTGGACGTCCACCGGCACGACCGCACCACCCGCGCGCTCGTCACCTTCTCGGGAGAGATCGACCTGGCCACCGTCCCGCTCGTGTACGCCGCACTGGCCGGATGCCTGCGCGACGGCGTCCTCAGCATCGATGTCGATCTCACGGCGGTCACCTTCTGCGACGTCAGTGGACTCAACGCGTTCCTCACGGCATCCCGGCTCGGCGCCGGCGCCGGCACCGGCACCGGAACGATCCTCCGGCTGCACCATCCGCCCCGGGCGATGGCCCGCCTCATCGAGTTGACCGGCTCCGGTTTCCTCCTCGACGCACACCATGCGGTCCGGCCGGCCCCACCCCGCCGGGCGCCGACCGTCGCGGGCGGTGCGCTGTGACCGCCCCTGCCCGCCGGGAGCCGCAGCGGGGTGCGGCGGGCACGGCGACTCCCGATCACGCGGTACGTCTGCGGCGACTGAACCGCTGGCAGGCCGAGACTCTGCGGGAGGACCTGGCGGACCTGTACGTGGAGTCGTCCCGTGCGCGGGCGGGCCGGGAGTACCGGAGCCGGGAGGCGTTTCTGCGGCGTCTGACCGGCGACATCAGGCGGCCCGGATTCGCCCTCCTGATCGCGGAGGACACGGCCTTCGCCGGGTGCGCCTACGGATTCCCCGTACCGCGCGAAGGGACCTGGTGGAGGGGGTTCGACGGGAACCTTCCCCAGGGCGTCGAACAACTCACCGCGTCCGGACACGTCTTCGCGATCACCGAGATCCTGGTGCACCCCCACTGCGGCGACGGCGACCTCGCCCGCCGGCTTCAGCAACGCCTGCTCGGCGACAATCACGCCTCGCTCGGGGCGACCCTGGTCGACCCGGCCGACGCTCCGGCCCGCGACGCCTTCCTGTCGTGGGGATGGCAGGACATCGGGGCGGTCCACCGTCAGTCGGATCCCACCGTTCACCGGCTGTCGGCCCCAGTGCCGCTGAGGGCCATGGTCCTTCCCCTCGGACCCCACACGGCTGCCCACCCGGACGGCCTCGCCCACGAGAACCGCACCCAGCGCCCCGACTGACGACCGCCGCCGGGCCCGGCTCCGTCGTGCGATGCACCGCACGCCGCACGCCGCACGCCGCACGCCGCACGCCGCACGCCGCACGCCGCTCGCCGTGGGGCGAGCGGCGAGCGGCGGGTCCGGCAAACCTTTACCGGTCAGGGCCCTAGGCAGGGACGCGCGCGTGCCGCAGCGGTGCTCCCGCCTGGTGGAGACTGGCGAGGGCCAGCCGGTAGGAGGTGAGCAGCCCGGTCTCCGCGTAGTCGACGTCCAGTTCCTGGCAGTGGCGCCGCACGATGGCCCGGGCCCGGCGCAGGTTGGGGCTGGGCATGCTGGGGAAGAGGTGGTGCTCGATCTGGTGGTTCAGCCCGCCCAGTGCGATGTCCGTGAACAGGCCGCCGCGCACGTTGCGTGAGGTGAGCACCTGGCGGCGGAGGAAGTCCGGGCGGTCCTTGCCGGTCAGGATCGGCATGCCCTTGTGGTTGGGCGCGAAGAGGGAGCCGAGGTAGAGGCCGAACAGGCCCTGGTGGACGGCGATGAAGGCGATCGCCATGGTGGGCGGCAGCAGCCACAGCAGCACGGTCAGATAGACCGCGAAGTGCGCGAACAGCAGGGCGCCGTCGAGTGTCCGGTGCTTGAGCGAGCGATTGGCCAGCGCCTTCACGCTCGACACGTGCAGGTTGAAGCCCTCCAGCGTGAGCAGCGGGAAGAACAGGAACGCCTGCCAGCGGCCGATCAGACGGGGGAGCCCCCTGGCGGCCCGGGCCTGCTCCTGGGACCAGACCAGCAGGTCGGGGTCGAGGTCGGGGTCGAGTTCGTCATGGTTGGGGTTGGCGTGGTGACGGGTGTGCTTGTCCTGCCACCACCCGTAGCCCATCCCGATCCCGGTACCGGCGATCCGTCCGGACACCTCGCTGGCCCGGCGCAGGCGGAACACCTGGCGATGGGCCGCGTCATGGGCGAGCAGGGCGACCTGGCCGAAGACCACGGCCAGGAAGGCGGCGACCGCCAGGGTCCACCAACTGTCGCCGACGAGCGCGACGGCGGCCCACCCACTGACGTAGAGCCCGGCCACCGCGGCGATCCGCAGTGCGTAGTAGCCGGGGCGGCGTCCCAGCAGGCCGGCATCGGCGATCTTTCTCGACAATCGGGCGAAGTCACTGCCGGACGCCTTCGAGAACGGGAGGCCGGCCGTCGTGGTGCTGCTCATGATGATGAAGCTCTTCTCCGAAGGAGGCAGATGGCTCGGCGCCGCCTTGGGAACCGCTGAGACCGGGCCGCTGGGAGGAAGGCGCTTCTCCGCGGCGGGAAGCGCGTCGCGCGACCGCGGAGAGAGGACGACGTCTGCTTCGCCGGCCGCAGCCGCGCAGACCTCCTGTCTGGGCACGGGTTCCCTGCAAGGGAGGTCTCACACCGTGCCGGGGCAGGGCTTCCGCAACGATCCGCGCCTTTCCGCGGCGGAACGACGCCGACCGGTGACGCGCGCCCCCGAGGCCCGTACGGGACGCCCCCCGCTCGGCTGAGCGGGGTGAGCGGGCCGGAGCCGGGGCGACGGCGAGGCGGTCGGCGCCTCAGCACCCCACGGCCGTGGACGGCACCTGCCAAGCTCCCCCAGCTCGTCGAGCACGGGGACCTACACCCATGTCTCCGTGATGAGGACGGCGACGGTGACCGGGCCCGTCGCGTCACCGGCGGCCGCGGCGGCCACGGCCTTCCGGACGGCGCGGGCGACGTGCAGTGGATGGTGTCCGGAGGCGACCGCGAAGTGGATCTCGACGTGTCGGCGGGGCGGATCGACATGGTCATCCACCCTGACCGGACGGCTTCCCAGCACGGCGGTGAGGCGGGCGACGCCCGGAACCCCCGTCGCGACATCCGCGATCTCCCCGGCCGGCCCCTGCCCGGGCCCCGTTCCCGTCACCGGGCGCGAGCCGCGCGCGGCTGCGCCCTCCGGCGCCGGCCTCATGGCCCTCGTCGCGGCCCGCGAAACATCAGCCCTCGCGCCCTCCTCAGCCCTCGGGCTCTCATCCGGGCTCTCATGGAGATCCGAGATCCGCAGATCGGCTGTCGCGGTGGCCAGGCCGAGCCGTTCGGAGGCCGTGTGGAGCAGCGCGCTCCTCAACTGGTCGGCGGCCTCGGGCAGCGGCTGCCCGAGGGATGCCGTGAAGGCGGCCTCGATCCTGAGCGGGCCAGGCGATAGCGCGCTGGCAGGTGGGGGGACGGCCGGTTGGGACGCGGGCTCCAGCGGTGCCGGCCCCACGCGCAGGGCCCCGAGCCGGACACCGGGAACCTCCGCGGCCGCGTGCCCGAGGGCCCGTACGGCGGCCTGCTCGGTGATCCATGCCCCGTCCTCGGGCCCGCCGAGCGGCAGCAGTCGGCCCAGAGCGAGCTGGTTCCGTACCGCCTGCGTCCACGTGTCGGTTCTCACCGCCCTCTCACCCTCCTTCTTCCGCGGCCGCTGTTCCTGTCCGGTGTCTTCAGGCTTCCTGTCCGATCACCAGCCCACTTCGCCGCAGAATTCGTAAATCAGGGCAAGTGCTACTAAAACGAATATACTTGTATCCATGAGTGCTGTGTGAGTCTCACGACGGAGGAACATCCCGATGACGGAGAACACCGGCGTAGGACACGGTGGTGCGCCCGGTTCGCGCGGCCGGACATCCATCGCCGACGTGGTTGTGGAGAAGATCGCCGGAATGGCGGCACGGGACGTGCTCGGCGTCCATGCCCTGGGCAGCGGCTTCGCGCGCTCGATGGGATCCATGCGGGAGCGGATGCCTGGCGCCGGCAGCGGCAAGTCCGTCACTCGCGGCGTCGAGGTCGAGGTCGGCGAGCAGCAGGCGGCCATCGACCTGGAGATCGTCGTCGACTACGGCGTCTCGATCACGGACGTCGCCGGTGAGGTGCGGGAGAACGTGATCTCCGCCGTGGAGCGCATGGCGGGTCGAGAGGTCGTGGAAGTCAACATCTCGGTCAGCGACGTGAAGCTGCCGGACGAGGAGGACGAAGAAGCAGAGCGGCAGCGGGTCCAGTAGCCGGGGCGGAGCAGCCCGCTTGAATGAAGGAGCGCGTGATGAGCAGGGCCGTGGTGGGCTTGATGGCCGGAATGGCGCTGGGTTTCGCCGCGTACTTCGGTGACTTCTGGGCTTTCCTGCTGGTGCTGGGGCTGGGCGTCGTCGGTCTCGTGGTCGGCCGGCTCATGGAAGGTGATCTCGAACCGGGCGACTTCGTCCGCCGCCGGGACCGACAGGAGCGGATCAGCGGTGACCGGCGACGGGCCCGGGAAGACTGGCGACGGTGACCGGTGAGGCAGGCCCGCGTCCAGGCGTCCCCCGCAGGGAGCGCGGCGCGATCACCGTCGCCGACCGGGTCGTGGCGAAGACCGCTGCCCGGGTCGCGCGCGAGGCGCTGAGCCGGTTCACCGAGTCGACCGGCCACGTACCACCCGGCCGCAGGACACCGCACGTGACCACATCCGTGCGACGGGCCCCGGAACGGGAGACCCAGCGACGGGACACCCAGGGGCGGGACACCCAGGGGCGGGACACCGAGGGGCGGGACACGGAGCCCGCCGCAGGACGGCAGGCGGTGCTCGGCGAGGCACAGGTGCACATCACCGTCGAACTCGGCTATCCGTCCGACATCGGGGCACAGTGCGCCGCGGTGCGCCGGGAGGTCACCGAACGGCTCAGGACCTGGGCCGGCATGGAGGTGTCCGACCTGGTGGTGTCGGTCGAGAGGTTGCACTCGGTGCATGCGCGGCGCTCGGGCCAGGAGAGGGTGAGATGAGCGCGAACACCTGGCGGCAGCCGACCGGCGACAGCGGCCCTCCCTTCCATTCCGGACCGGCCGCTCCGCCTTCCGACGGATCGACGCCTCCGTCCGCCGCCGACGGCAGCCCGGGACCGGAGGAGAAGACGGGCGCGGACGGGAAGACGGGCGCGGACGGGAAGACGGCGAGGGACGAAGCAGGCCGGCCATCGCGCCGATTCTGGTCGGCGCGGCGGCTCCCCGCGGCCTTGGCGGCCCTGCTGTGCGCCGCGGCCGTCGGACTGCTCCTGTACGACGTGGTCGCGGTGCGGGCAGGCCGGACCGCGATGAGCTGGCGACGGCGCCTCGCCGACGAACTGGCCACACGACCACTGGACGACACCTGGATGATCGTCGGTGCCGCCGTGGCGATGGTCCTCGGCCTGTGGCTCTTCCTGCTGGCGGTCACGCCGGGCCTGCGCAGGCTGCTCCCCATGCGCAGGCCCACCGGTATCCCCCGGACGGAGGAGGTCCGCGCCGGGCTCGACCGCCGCGCGGCCGCCCTGATTCTGCGTGACCGGGCCATGCGGGTACCCGGTGTCCGGTCGGTGCAGGTCGCTGTCGGCCGCCGCAAGGTCAAGGCCCGGGCACGGGCACATTTCCGCGAACTCGAGGAGGTCCGCAGGGACCTGGACGCCACGCTCGGGGAAACCCTGACGTCCTTGCGTCTCGCCCGGCGCCCCACGCTGACCGTGCGCGTCCGGCGCCCGAGGAAGGACTGAGGCGATCCTGATGCTCAAGACAGTGAACCGGGTGCTGCTGGGACTTCTCGGCCTCGGACTGTTCGCCCTGGGCGGCGGCGTACTGCTGGGCGGGCTGGACCTGCAGCGCCACTGGGACTTCGGGATGCCGGGCTGGTGGCCCTTCCGCGGGCCGGGCGACGTGGTGCTGGGCGTCGAGGGACGCACCCGGTGGCGGGAGGAGGGCTGGTGGTGGCCGACCGTCATCGCGGTGCTCGCCGTGCTGCTGGTCCTGCTGCTGTGGTGGCTCCTCGCGCAACGCGGACACCGCCTGGGCCAGGTGCTCGTCGACAGCGAGGACGGTGAGGCGTCCCGGCTCAACGGCCGCACCCTGGAAGGCGTCATCGAGGAGGAGGCGCAGGCCCTGGACGGGGTCTCGCGGGCCCATGTACGGCTGGCGGGCCGACGTACCGCTCCCACCGCACGCGTACGGCTGATGCTGGAGCCCCACGCCGATCCAGCGCTGACCCTGGGGCGACTGAGCCGGGAAACGCTCGCACAGGCACGGGACTCGGCCGGCCTGGACCGCCTCCCCTCGAAGGTCCGACTCCGGGAGGTCCGCCACCGCGCCCGACGCACCGCCTGAGGAACGCCCCCGGCCGAAGCCGCACGGGCCATCGGCGCGAGGCGTCCAGGACTCCTGGACCTCCTCCTGGACCTCCTGGAGCCGAACGCCCTGGCATACGGCGGACCGAACGAACCGCACGCTGCCCGCCGCACCCGCTTCGCGATCGGCGTGCTCGCGGGGGCGCCGGCCATCGTTCGTCGTCGCCCTCACCGATGTGCCCTACCGACCCCAGGGTTCTCAGGTCCCTCCGTAGCCGGGAGACCGCGCAGATCCCGTGGTTCCCGCCCAGGAGGCGTCCCGTCATGGTCCTCTTCCCGACCCTGCTCGTCGCCGGAATCGCTCTGGTCGCCATCGGCGCGACCATCGACGGTGCGCTCTACCTGATGTCCGTCGGCGTACTGCTTCTCATCGCCGATCTGGTCTACCTGGTGGCCCGCTCCATCTGGCGCTCCCCCCGGCATACGGCGCGCTGACCGGCTCCGGTCCCCGGCCGCCCAGGACCAGTCCGGGCCCGACCCGCTCGGCACGTCATGGCGGACCTCGAACGGTGCGACGACCACGAAGTCCCGCCCGGCCATGAAGCGCCAACGACCCCGGCGTATACACACCGGGGTCGCCCTTCCGGGCCGGTCGCACGTGAGAGTGTGCCAACCCGCTTTCATGCTACATCTGGTGCACATTACGAGCATTACGAAGCATTACGATCATTACGGGCATTCGGCGTTTCGCGGTCCGCACGGCGCAGCGAAACGTGGTGCGGCCCTCCACCACGGCCCCTCCTCGACCGTGCGAGGGATTCCCGCTTCGCCGCGGCCATCGCCTGCGTGCTGGTGGTACGTGCTGGTGGTGGCCGAGGACGCCGAGGCTGTCGGCATGGAACAGGCGCCGAGAAGTCCGCGCCTCCAGGGCGGGGACGTCAGAGGCGGGCGTACTGCTCCGTCTGTTCGGCGAACTCCTGGGCCACGGTGGCGCTGACCGTGGGCTGCGTGTCGCGGATCGTGTCCAGGTAGTCGTGCGTGGAGGGGAGGACGCGGGTTCCGGTATCGAAGGTGCGCTCGAATCCGGCCTGGGAGACGGTTCGTGCCACGTGGGCGATGTCGGCCGGTGTGAAACCTTCGCTGGCGGACGCGAGCGCCTCTTTGTCGGCCTTCGCGCCCGCTCGTGTCAGGTAGCTCTCCCACAGCGCGGTCCTGGCGCGGTGGTCGGGAGGGCCGAGCGGCAGTACGTAGTCGAAGCGGCCGTGCCGCAGGAACGCGGAGTCGAGCGTGGTCACGTTGTTCGTGGCGCAGACGAGCAGCCGCCCGTCCTGCCTGCGGAACCGGACGATCGCCTTGAGCAGCTCGTTGACGACGCCGACCGCGGTCGCGTCCGCGCCGCTACGTGCGCCGGCGACCTCCTCGACCTCATCGATGAACACCAGGACGTGGTCGAGCCGGGATATCTCGTCGAAGCGCCGGCTCAGCCCGCTCGCCAGGCCGTACTCGGCGGCCAGACGCGCGGGGAACAGCTCGAGGAAGGGCCATCCCAGGCGGCTGGCGATCGCGTGCGCGAAGGTGCTCTTGCCGGTCCCGGGCGGACCGAACAGCATCACCGCGCGCGGCAGTTCCACACCGTGCTCCGCGGCCAGTCCGGGATGGGCCAGTGGCAGGACCAGACGGCGCTCGATGAGCTGCTTCTCCTTCTGCATGCCCGCGACCTTCTGCCACAGTCCGCCGGGCGGCAGCTCCGCTCCGAGCGAGGAGAGCATGTCGGCCGCCTGCCGGGGCACCGGTCCGCGCTTCTCGAAGAGGACCAGGCCCGATCGGGTGCCGAACTCGCAGTTACGCAGCGCGGTGGCACCGGTCTCCCCCTCGGGCAGGGCGGCGTGGACCGCGCGGACACCGTCGGTGAAAAGCCGTCGCTCAAGGGCCGTGATCAGGGCGCTGCCCAGCCCCTGGTGCCGCCAGGCAGGTGTCATGCAGATGCGCAGGATCCACGCCCGGTCACCCTCCACCCTGCTCACCGCGGCGCCGACGACCACGTCGTTCGCCGTGGCCACCACAGCGGGGTGGAGGGCCTGGAGGGCCGTCACGGCGTCCGAGAGCGGGAAGAGGGCCGGTTCTTCGGTCGTGCCGCTCTCCACGTCGACACGGAGGACTCCCTCGAGATCGTCCGGGGAGTAGTCCCGGACCCGCCAACCCGTCATGACCAGCTCCGTGTGTTCGGCCGTGTTCCCATCATCGGCCGCAGAGTGGGGTGCGCGCGCGGCAAGCCCCGGCCCGGTCGAGCGGGACCGCGCCACTCGATCAGCAGGAGGGGCGTCGTCCGTCGGACGCCGCCTGGTGGCCGGTCATCCGCACCGGTTGGCGAGACGCAGCGTCTTGCCTAAATGACGCACGAGGGTTACGGTGTGGCAGATACAAGACGAGACGTCTCGTCTCTATCTATGTCATCCAGGAAAGAGGACACCACTTGTTCCGTGCTCCCGCGGCACCCTCGGTCCGTACTGCCGTCTCCCAGCTCACCGTCACTGATGTCAGCAAGCGCTACGGCCATCACCCGGTCCTGGACCGCGTGTCCTTCTCCGTCCGGCCCGGGGAGAAGGTGGGGGTCATCGGGGACAACGGCTCCGGCAAGTCCACACTGCTACGGCTGCTCTCCGGCGCCGTACAGCCCGACAACGGAGAGGTCAGCGTCATCGCCCCCGGCGGTAGAGGGCATTTGGCGCAGGCCCTCGATCTGCCTGACACGGCGTGCGTCGGTGACGCCGTCGATCTGGCGCTGGCCGAACTGCGCGCCCTGGAACAACGGATGCGAGCGGCCGGTGCCGCGCTCGACGGGGCCGACCCGGCCGCGTACGACCGGTACGCCGCGATCGAGGCGGAATTCGAGGCACGCGGCGGATACGACGCGGACCGCCGGGTCGACGTTGCCCTGCGTCACCTCGGTGAGCCGACCGGGCTGGACCGTACGCGGCGGCTCGGCACGCTCTCCGGCGGCCAACGCTCCCGCCTCGCCCTGGCCGCGACGCTCGCCTCGGCCCCCGAGTTGCTGTTGCTCGACGAGCCCACCAACGACCTGGACGACGAGGCCGTGGCCTGGCTGGAGGAGCGGCTCCGCGCCCACCGGGGCACACTCGTCGCCGTCACCCACGACCGGGTGTTCCTCGACCGGGTCACCGACGCGATTCTGGAGGTCGACCACTCCACGTGCTCCGTACGCCGCTACGGCGACGGCTACACGGGCTACCTCACCGCCAAGTCCGCCGAACGCGCCCGACAGCACCGGGAGTACGAGGAGTGGCGTACCGAGGTGACGCGCCAGTCCCGGCTCGCCGACTCCCACATCGGACGCCTCGACGCGATCCCGCGTAAGGGGCCGTGGGCGTTCAGCGGCGCGGGCGCGTTCAGGGCCCGCTCGCGGGCCCACGGCGCCATGAGCCGCATCCGCAACGCGCGCGAGCGGTTGCAGCGGCTCACCGAGAATCCGGTGTCCGCGCCTCCTGAGCCGCTACGGTTCTCGGCGGACATCGCGGGGGCGGCGGACCGCGCGGTGGAAGTGGCGGAGCTGCGCGTTCCAGGCCGCCTGGTACTGGACTCGCTCCATGTTCCGGCCGGAGGCCGGCTGCTGGTGACCGGCCCCAACGGCGCGGGCAAGTCCACCCTCCTGCGGGTCCTCGCGGGCGAGTTGACGCCGGAGCCGGGCGCGACGGTACGGCGACCCGCTCGGGTCGGGTTCCTGCGCCAGGTAACAGCGCCCACCTCCCCCGAGGAAGCGAGCCGACCACTGCTCACGGCCCTCGGGGAGGACCGCGCCGACGCGCTGCTCGCTCTGGGCCTCTTCCGCGAAGCCGACCTGGCCCGGCCCGTACGGGACCTCTCCACCGGACAGCGCCGCCGCCTCGAACTCGCCCGCCTGGTCACAGGCGCGCACGATCTGCTGCTGCTCGACGAGCCG
>NZ_LIRK01000114.1 GCF_001419765.1 Streptomyces torulosus | reverse complement strand
GACCAGACTCAGCGCGATCGCGTTCGTCGGGGCGCTGGTGGCGATCGCGCTGAGTCTGGTCGTGCACAACGCGGCGCGGGTGTCGATGCTGGACAACGCGCGTGACCTGGCCGACGAGCGCATCCAGGTCGCCCAGCGCATGTACGAGTCGGGGCGCCCGCTGAAGTCCGGGGCGTTCGGGGTGCGGATCAACGACCCCGAGATCCCGCAGGACCTGCTGGCCAAGGTCATGGAGGGCCGCCGGGCGACGTATGTCTCGGAGGGCCCCGACGGGGTGCCCGACATCTGGGCGGCGGTGCCGTTGAAGGACAACCGGGTGCTGTCGCTGCACACGCACACCGACCACAGTTCGACGGTGCTGCGGGATCTCGACCAGGCCCTGATCATCGGCTCGATCGCGGTCGTCTTCGGCGGCTCGGCCCTCGGTGTCCTCATCGGCGGGCGGATGTCCCGCCGGCTGCGCAAGGCGGCGGCCGCCGCGAACCAGGTCGCCAAGGGCGAGACCGACGTACGGGTCCAGGACGCGATCGGCGGGGTCACGCGGGACGAGACCGCCGAGTTGGCGCGGGCGGTGGACGCCATGGCCGACACGCTGCGGCAGCGGATCGAGGCGGAGCGCCGGGTGACGGCGGACATCGCCCATGAGCTGCGCACCCCGGTGACGGGGTTGCTCACCGCCGCTGAGCTGCTCCCTCCGGGCCGCCCCACCGAGCTGGTCCGCGACCGGGCCCAGGCGCTGCGGACGCTCGTCGAGGACGTGCTGGAGGTGGCACGGCTAGACGGCGCGTCGGAGCGGGCCGAGTTGCAGGACATCATGCTGGGCGAGTTCGTGAGCCGGCGGGTGGCGGCGCGGGACGCGGGTGTGCGCGTGCAGGTGGTCCATGAGTCGGAGGTGACGACGGACCCCCGCCGCCTGGAGCGGGTGCTGCTGAATCTGCTGGCCAACGCGGCGAAGCACGGCAGGCCGCCGATCGAGGTGTCCGTCGAGGGGCGGGTCATCCGGGTCCGCGACCACGGTCCGGGCTTCCCCGAGGAGCTGCTGGCCGACGGCCCGCGCCGCTTCCGTACCGGCGCCTCGGACCGCGCCGGCCAGGGCCACGGCCTCGGCCTCACCATCGCCGCCGGTCAGGCCCGGGTCCTCGGCGCCCGCCTCACCTTCCGCAACGTCCGCCCGCCCGGCGCCCCGGACTCCGTACCGGCGGAGGGCGCCGTGGCCGTCCTCTGGCTTCCCGAACACGCCCCCACCAACACGGGCAGCTACCCGATGCTGCCGATGTCGGGCGAGACGACAGCCTGAAGGGCAGGGGCGCGAACCCCTGCCCTTCACGAGGCGGTGCCTTCGGAGACGGTGCCTTTCGGAAGGCGGTGCCCTCCAGGAGGGTTCCTCCCGCAGCCGGTGCCCTTCACGAGGCGGTGCCGCCGGGTTCGTCTACTCCCCCGCCACGGGCGGCCCCCCGGCTCCCCGCAGCGGTACCTCCTTCACGAACACCGCGGCCACCAGCGCGAGGACGGCCACCACGGAGCCCAGCAGGAACGCCGAGTGCGTGCCGGAGGCCACCGCGTACTGGTACGCCTCCCGCGCCGGCACCGGCAGCTTCGCCAGGCTCGCCGCGTCCAGCTGCGCGGACTGTTCGGTCACCTTGGACCCCAGCGCCCCGGCCCGCTCGGCCATGACGTCCTGGACCCGGCTGTTGAACAGCGCGCCCATGATCGCGACGCCGAAGGACGACCCGAGCGTCCGGGACAGCGTGGTCGTGGAGGACGCGACGCCCATGTCCTTCATCTCGACGCTGTTCTGCGCGACGAGCATGGTGATCTGCATCAGGCATCCCATGCCGGCGCCGAGCACCGCCATGAACACCCCGGACGTCACCCGGCTCGTCCCGGTGTCCATCTGCGCCAGCAGGAAGAGTCCCGCGATCATCAGGACGCTGCCGACGAGGGGGAAGACCTTGTAGCGTCCGCTGCCCGTGGTCACGCGCCCGGCGACCATCGACACCGCGAGCATCGCGCCCAGCATCGGCAGCAGCAACAGCCCGGAGTTGGTCGCGGACGCGCCCTGCACGGACTGCTGGTAGAGCGGGAGGAAGAGGACCGCTCCGAACATCACGAACCCGGTGATGAACCCGATCAGGGACATCAGGGTGAAGTTCCGGCTGCGGAAGATGTGCAGCGGCATCACCGGCTCGGCCGCCCTGGTCTCCACGAACAGGAACCCGACGAGTGCGGCCACACCGATCGCGGTCAGCTCCATGATGACGGCCGACCCCCACGCGTACTCGGTGCCGCCCCACGTCGTGACCAGCACGATCGCCGTGATGCCGACGGTCAGCAGCGCCGCGCCCAGGTAGTCGATGCTCCGCGCCGACCGCGCCTCGCGCGACGGCTTCGGCAGATGCAGGACGACACTGATGGCGGCCAGCGCGACCACGCCGAGCGGCAGGTTGATGTAGAAGGACCAGCGCCATCCCCAGTGGTCGGTGATGGTCCCGCCGACCAGCGGCCCCGCGATCATCGCGAGGGCCATGACACCGGCCATCATGCCCTGGTACTTGCCCCGCTCCCGCGGCGGGATCAGATCGCCGATGATCGCCATGACGCCGACCATGAGGCCGCCGGCGCCGAGGCCCTGGAGGGCGCGGAAGCCGATCAGCTGGCCCATGTCCTGGGCCATGCCGCTGAGCGCCGACCCGATCAGGAAGATCACGATCGAGGTCATGAAGACGCTCTTGCGGCCGTAGAGGTCGCCGAGCTTGCCCCAGATGGGGGTGGAGGCGGCGGTCGCGAGCGTGTACGCGGTCACCACCCACGACAGGTGTTCGAGCCCGCCGAGGTCGCCCACGATCGTCGGCATCGCGGTGCCCACGATCATGTTGTCGAGCATCGCCAGCAGCATCGCGATCATGAGGGCGAACAGCACGACGCGCACGCTGCGCGGCTGCGGCTCCTTCGCGCCCTCGCCCCCGCCGGAGGCTCCGCCGGAAGCCCCTGCGGAAGCTCTCTCGGTGGCCCGGCCAGGCGTCCCGCCGGGGACCGCGTCACGAACCGCGTCACGGACGGCGTCGTCGGCCGAGGCGGCGGTCGCGGCGGCGGCGCCCACCGCCCCTCCGGCCCCTCTGGTCGCTTCCTTCTCGGTGTCCGCGCTCATGGCGGTCCTTCCTTCCCCCCGGACCGCTTCCCTACTTACTTGCCGCCCGGCTAGTTGACTACACTTGGGGAAACTAGGCCCCCAACTAGCCGGTCGTCAAGTAAGTTCGGCGGGCTTGGCAGAGGCTTGACCCACCACCGGGGTCGCGGCGACGAGGAGTAGCAGGATGAGCGAGACGACAGCCGACGGCGAGACGCCCGCCGGTACCACGCCCGCCGGCGTGACGCCTGCCGGCGCGGCGCCGAAACGGCATCGCCGCGGGGACACCCGTCAGCGCATCCAGGACGTCGCCCTCGAACTCTTCGCCGAGCAGGGCTACGAGAAGACCTCGCTCCGGGAGATCGCCGAGCGTCTGGAGGTGACGAAGGCGGCGCTCTACTACCACTTCAAGACGAAGGAGGACATCCTCGTCAGCCTCTTCCAGGACCTCCAGCGCCCGATCGACGAACTGATCGAGTGGGCGGACCACCAGCCGCGCACCCTCGACACCAAGCGGGAGATCCTGCGCCGCTACAGCGAGGCCCTGGCCGACGTGGCGCCCCTCTTCCGCTTCATGCAGGAGAACCAGGCGACGGTACGGGAGCTGAGCGTCGGCGAGTCGTTCAAGGACCGCATGCTGCGCCTGATCGACACCATCAAGGAGCCGGACGCCGCCCTGACGGACCAGGTCCGCTGCATCAGCGCCCTGTTCACCATGCACGCCGGGATGTTCGTGCTCCGGGACGTCGAAGGCGACCCCGAGGACAAGCGCAAGGCCGTCCTGGAGGTCGCGATCGATCTGGTGACCCAGGCGCACACGGGCACGCCGGGGGCCTGAGGGCGCGTCACGCCGTCGGTCAGAGGGAGATGCCCTTGCCGCGCAGGAAGGCGACGGGGTCGACGGCGGAGCCGTAGTTCGCGGTCGTACGGATCTCGAAGTGCAGGTGCGGCCCGCTGGAGTTACCGGTGTTGCCGGAGAGGGCTATGCGCTGCCCGGTCTTCACGATCTGCCCGACCTTCACCTGGACCCGGGAGAGGTGGGCGTACTGCGAGTAGGTGCCGTTGCCGTGCTTGACGACGACGGCGTTGCCGTACGCGGGGCCGTCACCGGCGCCGTTGCCGCCGGCCTTCACGACGGTGCCGCCGTGCGCGGCGAAGACGGCCGTGCCGCTCTTGACGGCGAAGTCCTGCCCGCTGTGCGTGGAGTTCCACATGTTGCCGGCCTGGGCGTAGCTGGCGCTGAGCTTGTAGCCCTTGACGGGCGTGACCCACGAGATCGCCTTCTTGGCCGCGGCGGCCTGGGCGACGCCCGAGGTCTGGACGGTGCCGGCGCTCTGAGCACCGCCGGCCGCGGCCGCGACCCCGACGCCCAGCACACCCGAGACTCCCACTCCGGCGGCCACGACGACGGCACGGACACGAAGGGCGGGCATACGGGTACGGGGGGAGCGAACGCGCTGCGACATGGGTGACCTCACGGGGGACGGAGACAGGGACCGGTGCCTCGGGAGGCACACGAAGACCACCCGGCGCTCAGCTGCGACCGCCGAATGGCACGTCCCTTGGTACCCGCACTCCCCCCGCCATCCAAAACCCCCTATCTACGACACAAGGCCGTACAAGCCCCCAGCTCTCCCACTCACTACCTCAACGCCCAAAACCCCCGAAGCCTTGCACCTCAACCCACACCCACCCAAACAGCGCACCAAAAGTCCGTTTTGCCCCACCGTCGCCCCGCAACTATTCCACCTAGTACGTGACGCAGGCCCTATGCGCC
>NZ_LIRK01000113.1 GCF_001419765.1 Streptomyces torulosus | reverse complement strand
CACCCCCCTCCTCCTTCCCCTCTCCCCCTTTTCCCTCGGACCTTCCACGGACTTCCCACGGAGCACAGGTGTGTACTTCGCATGAGCACGACCAGGGCGAGGCAGCCCCGCAGGCCGGCGCCGGCAGACGGAACTTCCTACGGGCGACCGCGCTGATGGGTGCGGTGGCGGCGGTCGTCCCGGCGGCCGGAACCGCGTCGGCCGCCGCCGAGTCGCCCGCTTCGGCGGCGCGTTGGCGGCCCGACCCCGACAGCCGCCGGTTCACGCTGGCGGTGATGCCGGACACCCAGTACCTCTTCGACGGGCCGAGCATCGACAGGGCGCCCGTGGAGGCGTCCCTGCGGTATCTGCTGGAGCACGGGCGGGAGGAGAACATCGTCTTCCTGTCCCATCTGGGCGACCTCACGCAGAACGGCGCGAAGCAGGAGTGCGCGGCGATCGGCGAGGCGTTCCGGCTGCTCGACCGGAAGGGCGTCGGCTACAGCGTCCTCGCGGGCAACCACGACGTCCGCTCGTCCACCGACGACCAACGGGGCCCGACCCCTTACCTGGACGTGTTCGGCCCCGACCGGTTCGAGGGCCGGCGGACGTTCGGCGGGGCCTCCCCGGACGGCTACAACTCCTTCCACCTCTTCGAGGCCGGCGGCCGGCAGTGGATGGTGCTCGCCCTGGACTGGCGGCTGTCGGCGAAGGGCTACGCGTGGGCCGAGCAGGTCCTGGCGAAGCACCCGAGAACACCGGTCGTACTCACCACGCACGAACTGGTCGACGGGGACGACTCCCTCTCCCCGTACGGGCAGCAGCTGTGGGACCGGCTGATCGCGGACCACGACCAGATCTTCCTCACCCTCAACGGGCACTACTGGCCGGCGGCCCGCGCGGTCCGGAAGAACGCGGCGGGCAACGACGTCCATCTGCACCTCACGAATTACCAGAACCGGTACTTCGGCGGCGCCGCGATGATCCGCCTCTACCGCTTCGACCTCGACCGGAACACCATCGACGTGGAGACGGTCTCCCCCTGGATCCTCGGCCGGGCGGCGAAGGACCTCAACGAGCTGGAGCGGCAGGAGAGCGAACTCTCCGGCGACGCCGACCGGTTCACCGTCGACCTCGACTTCGGGAAGCGGTTCGCGGGCTTCGCACCGGTGCCCGCGCGTCCCTCACGGCCCGCGTCGCGGATGCTGGTGCGCGGCACCCTCGCGTACTGGCGGTTCGACGGCAAGGCCGACGGGGCCGAGGTCGACGGGATCGTGCGCGACCGCTCCGGACACGGCAACGACCTCACCCTGGTCACCGTCGGCGGCGGCACCCTCAGCTACTCCGCCGACCACCACCCGGACCAGCCGGGCCACGGCAGCCTGGAGTTCCGCGGCGGGAAGCCGCCGCTGAAGGGCGCCTATCTTCGGACGGTCGACGGGGCGCCCCTCAACTCGGCGACGTTCGAGGACGGTTACACCATCGAGGCGTTCTACCGGCTGCCCGCCGACTGGGATCCGGCGCACCACGCGTGGGCCGGCATCCTCGGCCGGACCGGCACGGGCGGCGCCGCGGGCAAGACCCAGGACGACCCCGACGAGCCGCTCGCCACGCTGTCGCTGTCCAACGACCGCGAACCGCAGTGGGCGGTGCGCCCGCTCAACCAGCAGGGCATCGCCACCAACTGGGGCCAGGAGACCCCCCTGGAGACGTGGTGGCACCTCGCGGTCGTCAACGACGGCCGGCACACCACCCTGTACGTCCAGGGCTGCCCGGTCGTCCGCAACCCCAGGGCGGCGGCCGTCGGCCTCACCTCCGTCGGGCTGCCGTGGATCCTCGGCGGCTACGAGTACGCGGGGAAGATCGACCAGATCCTGCACGGACGGCTCGGTGACGTCCGCGTCGTCGGACGGGCGCTGCCCGTCACCTCGTTCATGAACCACTGACCATCCCCGGAAGGGTTCGCACGACCATGTCAGAGCAACAACTGCCCGTCTGGGCCGATCCGTCCGTCTCCCCCGCCGATCTCGACGCGCAGGGCCTGTCGCGCCGTGGCCTCCTGCGCGCCTCGGGCCTGTTCGGCGCGGCCTTCGCCCTGGGCTCCCTGGCGACGCCCGCGGCCGCCGACTCCGGGCGCCACGGGGGCGACGACCCCCGCCTCGCCTATCTCGTCGGCGACCACCACATCCACTCCGTGTACAGCCACGACGCCAAGTACACGTTCTCCCAACTGGCCGCGGCGGGCGCGAAGTACGGCCTCGACTGGATGGTGTTCACGGAGCACTCCAACTTCGGGCACGCCGACTTCGGGGCCGCGCTGGAGCACCGGGAGATCCTCCGGGCCCGTACGGAGAACCCGCGTCAGCTGATCTTCCAGGGCCTGGAGTGGTACATCCCGGCCGCCGAGCACTGCACGGTCTTCACCACGCCCGGCCCCCACGAGGTCGATCTGCTCACCCGCTTCGAGCGGGCCTACGACGGCAAGCTGCTCGGCTACACCGATGGTTCCGTGGACGGCGCGGACACCGCCCGCAACGAGGCGCACGCCGTCAAGGCCATCAAGTGGCTCGCGGAGCAGCGCCGTTCGGGGTACGTCGACGACGTGCTGGTCCTCGCCAACCACCCGCTGCGGCTCGGCATCGACTCCCCGCACGAGCTGCGCGGCTGGCGGGACGCGGCCCCCGAGATCATGATCGGCATGGAGGGCGCGCCCGGCGCCCAGGGCGCCGCCATCCCCGGCTGGCGGGGCACGAACTCCATCCGGGGCGAGTACGAGAACAAGCCGTCCTCGCAGTCCTGGCCCGGCTACCCGGCGGAGGCGTACCTCACGTACGGCGGTTTCGACTGGTCGACGGCGACCGTGGGCGGGCTCTGGGACTCCCTGCTCGCCGAGGGCCGGCTGTTCTCGATCACCACCAACTCGGACGCCCACCGGATCGTGTTCGACACCTGGAAGAACGGTGACTGGCCCGCCGGGCAGAACTTCGACACCACCGGCAAGCTGCCCGACCCGGTGAACACGGACACCCCGCAGCCCGGCAGCGACTTCTGGCCCGGCCAGTTCAGCCGCACCCACGTGGGCGTCACCCGCTACGGCTACCGTTCCGTGATGGCGGGCCTGCGGGCGGGCCGCGTCTGGCTGGACCACGGCCATCTGCTGGACGGCCTGGAGGTCCGGGTGAAGCGGGACCGCGCCCCCGGCCGGGGCGTCACGCTCGGCGGCCGGCTCCACGCCCGCAAGGGCGAGAAACTCACCCTGACGGTGACCGTGACCACGGCCTCCCGCCCCAACCCGCAGGGAATCCTGCCGGAGTTGGCCCATGTCGACGTCATCCGGGGCACGGTCCGGGGCCCGGCGGGCGACCGGGACTCCTGGCGGGCGCCGGACACCCGCGTCGTGCACACCAAGGAGGTCAGCGGCCGCAAGGGCACCTACACCCTGCGCGTGCCGATCACGGTCGGCGACGAGCCGTTCTACCTGCGGCTGCGGGGCAGTGACGGCAACCGCAACGGCACCGGCTACCTGGGGGCCTCCGTCGACCCCCACGGCCCGATCCCGCACGCGCCGGGCGACGGCGACCCGTGGCAGGACACGTGGTTCTACACCAACCCGGTGTTCGTGGACGTGCGGTGAGCGTCACGTCCGCTTGAGGGCGCGGGGGCCGTACGACCGGCGGCGGTCCGGCGGCCCCCGCGCTCCTCGGTGCGTCGGCCCCTACCGGGAAGGGGACGGACTCGGGCTGAACGCCCGGTCGCAGTGGGGCCAGTCGTGGAAGTCCCGGTCCTCGCTCCACAGCCGCTTGGCCGCCCGGATGTTCCACTCCGGGTCGAGTGCCTGGCGCGGGGTGCCCTTCAGGTCCCTCAGCCGGGCGTCGGAGATCTGGAACAGGCCCCAGTTCCGGGTGCCGTTGGTGTTCGGGAGGATGTGCAGCGGGTCGAGGAACGACTGGCAGTCGGCGATCGCGACCGCGCGGTCCGGTTGCTCGGTGAACACCTCGCGGATGCGCTTGCGCACCTTGTCCGGTGTCCAGGTGCTCATACGCGCCTCGGACGTGTACAGCGCCCGCTTGGTGGTGTCCCCGACCACGCCGTTGGGCGGTTCGATCCCGGCGATCACCTGGAAGGCGGTCACACGGCGCAGGGTCTGCGGGCCGAAGTCGCCGTCCACCCCGATGACCGCGCCCTTGTCCTCCAGGAGGCGCTGCACCTCGCGCACGCAGGTGTCGTGCTGGCCCATGGCCACCACTTCCCGGCAGGCGGGGGTGAAGAGGGTACGGCTGTCCTTCTTCCCCGGTGCGGCGGCGTTCTTGTCCGGGCCGTCGCCGTCCTCGGCCGAGCCCAGCGACGGCAGGGTCCAGGCCATCCCGCCGAGGAACAGCACCACCAGGCCGACGGCCAGGGCGACGCGTCTGCGCCGCCGACCGGACCGCACGGCCCCGGTCCCGGCCCCGGGTGCGTCCACCGTCCCGTGCGGCGCCTCGGAAACCCCGGTGCCCGTCCCCGGTCGGCCGGCCTCCGGATCCAACTCGGGCTCGGGCTCCGGCCGGGAGGTCTCCGAGGCCGGCCGGGCGGCTTGCGGCGCCGGCCGTGCGGCCTTGGGTTCCGTCGCAGGGGCGAGCGGTTCCGCCTCGTCGGACTTCGCGGCAGGCCCGGCAGTCACCGATTGCGGCCCCGCGGCCTCCGGTTCCGGCCGCGTTGCAGCGGTGGCCGGCTCCGCCGGTGTCGTCGGCTCCGGTTCCCGGGCGGCGTCCGCCAGGGCCCACAGGCGGTGCAGCGTCCGCAGTTCCTCCGGGGTGGCCCCGCAGGCCACGGCCAGTCGGTGGACGGTGCCGTAGTCCTGCGGTACCGAACCGCCCAGGCAGTAGCGGTGCACGCTGGACCCGCTGGTTCCGGCCTTCGCGGCGAGGGCCGCGTAACTGAGTCCCGAGCGCTCCTTGAGCGAGCGCAGACATGCGGCGAACCGCTCGGACTCCGTGCACTCGGACACGGGCGTCCCCCCTCTTTCCCCTTGCTGCCGCGCGTGACGGCGGCGCCGCACGTGGTCGGACGGCGGCGCGGTGTGTTCATGGATGAGAGGCGCCCCCCTGGATCCCCCGATCCCCGCGCCCGAGCACACTGTGCCAGAAACAGACGGCCGGAACCCGGCAAACTCCAGCCACTTCCGGGCGGACGACCGGGATCCGTTTTTGATCCCCGTCCCAGCGCCGTCCCAGTGGCCGGAGAATGCCGCAGGCCGGTCGCGTGACGGCCGTCCCAGCGTCCCAGCTGCGCGGAAACCCTTGTCGCGCCGTGTCGGCGATTGCCAGCCTCGGGTCGTCGGGGAACGAACCACCCTGCGCCACCAGGAGATGTCAGTGGCTGAATTCACACCGTAGGGCGGAGCACCCATGGGGGAGTGCTCCGCCCTGTGGCGTTGCCGAGGTGCCCCGGGCCGGGGCGCCCCGTCAGGCGTAGAACCGCGACAGGCTCTGCAGCACGGCCGCAGGCTTGGGGGCGCCCTCGATCTCGATGGTGCCGTCGACGGTGATCTGCACGCCGCCCGGGACGTCCTCCACCGAGGCCAGCTTGCCGACGAGGCGGATCTTGGAGCCGACCTTCACCGGGGAGGGGAAACGGACCTTGTTCAGGCCGTAGTTGACCTTCGTCGACACGCCCTCGACGTCCAGCAGTTCGGTGAACAGCGGGATGAACAGCGACAGGGTCAGGTAGCCGTGCGCGATGGGGGCGCCGAAGGGGCCCTCGGCAGCCTTCTCCGGGTCGACGTGGATCCACTGGTGGTCCCCGGTCGCGTCGGCGAAGGTGTTGATGCGCTCCTGGGTGACCTCGATCCACTCGCTGGCGCCGAGGTCGCTGCCGGCGAGCTTCTTCAGCTCGTCGATGCCGTTCACGGTGATGCTCATGTTCCCTGCTTTCGAAAGGAGTTGATGGTGGATCAGCTGTTGCCGTAGCGCTTGCGCACCCGGGCCTTCAGCAACTTGCCGGAGGCGGTGCGGGGCAGCTCCTCGGCGATCACGACCGACTTGGGGATCTTGTACTTGGCGAGCCGTCCGGCCAGTGAGGCCAGCACCTCGTCGGCGTCCAGGGCGGCGCCCTCCCGGGGGACGACCACCGCGCGCGGCACCTCGCCCCACTTGTCGTCGGGTACGCCGATGACCGCGCACTCGACGATGTCGGGGTGGGCGAGGAGCTGGTCCTCGATCTCGGCGGGGTAGATGTTCTCGCCCCCGGAGATGATCATGTCCTTGATGCGGTCGACGATGAAGACGTACCCGTCCTCGTCGACGCGGGCGGCGTCGCCGCTGCGGAACCAGCCGTCGGCGAAGACAGCGGCCGTCTCCTCCGGCAGGCCCCAGTACCCGGGCATGACGTGCGGTCCCCGCACGACGACCTCGCCGGGCTCGTCCACGTCGACCGGTGTCATGTCCGGGCGTACGACCCGCACATCGCTGAAGAAGTGCGGGACGCCCGCGGAGCCGGCCTTGCTCACGGCGTGCTCCGCGTCGAGGAAGAGCGTGCCGGGCGCGGCTTCCGTCATGCCGTAGCCCTGGAGGAAGGTGAGGCCCCGCTCCTGGAACTTCGCGATGAGCGGGGTCGGCACCGGGGAGCCGCCGCAGGACAGCATCCTGAGCGACGACAGGTCCGCGTCGGCCCAGCGCGGGTGCCGGGCCACCTGGTCGAACATGGTGGGCACGCCGAACATGAACGTGATCCGGTGCCGTTCGATCAGGTCGAAGGTGGCCTCCGGCACGAACGACTCGACCAGGACGCATGTGCCGCCCTTGAGCAGCACGGGCAGGGTGAGCATGTTCAGCCCGGCGGTGTGGAACAGCGGGGCGGAGACCAGGGCGCGTTCGTCGGCGATGACGTCCTGGTCGACGAGGACGTTGACGGCGTTCCAGATGATGTTGCCGTGCGTGAGCATCGCGCCCTTGGGGCGGCCGGTCGTCCCCGAGGTGTACATGATGATGCAGGTGTCGTCGGCGGTGACCGGCTGGTCGATCGGCTCGGGCTCCGCCCCGGCCAGCAGCGCCTCGTACTCGGCGCCGGTCTCGACGTACGTACGGACGTCGGTGTCGCCCGGCAGTCCCGCGACGAGCCCGGTGAATCCGGGCGCGTACACGAGGGCCTTGGCTCCGGAGTCCGAGAGCTGGTAGGCGATCTCAGGTCCGGCGAGGCGGGTGTTGAGCGGGACGAACACCGCGCCGAGGGTGCCGGCGGCGAACAGCGTCTCCAGGTACGAGGGGTGGTTGGGCCCCAGGTAGGCGACGCGGTCGCCGCGGCGGACGCCGGAGGCGCGCAGGGCGTGCGCGAGGCGCGTGGTGCGCTCGTACAGCTCCGCGTAGGTGATGCTGGTGTCGCCGTGGATCAGCGCGGTGCGCTGCGGGGTCTTGCGGGCCCGCCGGGCGGGCCACGACCCCAGTCCCTCATTGCGCATGTCTGTGCCCCTGTCCGTCGTTGCACATGGGGGTGTCCCTCACGGTGTGGTCATGGCTTCGTCAGCCCGAGCAGCCGGGCGGCGTTCTCCTTGAGGATCTTCGGCTTGACCTCGTCCTTGATCGTCAGCTTCTCGAAGTCGGCGAGCCAGCGGTCGGGGGTGAGGACGGGGTAGTCGGAGCCGAAGAGGACCTTGTCCTTGAGCAGGGTGTTCGCGTACTGCACCAGCTGCGGCGGGAAGTACTTCGGGGACCAGCCGGACAGGTCGATGTGGACGCCCGGCTTGTGCGTGGCCACCGCCAGCGCCTCGTCCTGCCAGGGGAAGGACGGATGGGCCAGGATGATCTTCAGATGGGGGAAGTCGGCGGCGACGTCGTCCACGTGCAGCGGGTTGGAGTACTTCAGCCGGATGCCGCCGCCGCCGGGGACGCCCGCGCCTATGCCCGTCTGCCCGGTGTGGAAGAGGGCGATGGTGCCGGTCTCCTCGATGACCTCGTAGAGGGCGTACGCCACCGAGCGGTCGTTGGGGAAGAAGCCCTGGACGCTGGGGTGGAACTTGAAGCCCTTCACCCCGTACTCCTCGACCAGCCGGCGGGCCTGCTTCACACCGGCCTTGCCGCGGAAGGGGTCGATGGAGGCGAAGGGGATCAGCACGTCCGCGTTGGCGGCGGCCGCCTCGGCGACCTCCTCGTTGGGGACGGGCTCGGTTCCGGTCGCGGACTCGGCGTCCACCGTGAAGATCACGGCGGCCATCTTCCGCTCACGGTAGTAGGCGGCCGTCTCCTCCAGGGTGGGCTTGCGCTTGCCCTCGACCTTGAAGTAGGCGGAGGAGGCGTCGTGGAGGTCGTCGTCCAGCGACGACGTGCCCTTCTTCGACGACACCTCGGCGTGGGTGTGGACGTCGATCGCGACCAGCTCGTCCACGTTCATGGCGGGACCTGCGGTGCTCATCACGCCTCCGGGATCTTCGGGGCGGGAATGCCCACGGTCTGCGGCTCGGCGCCCAGCGAGGTCGGCCAGACGTCGGCGAGCGCCTCGGGCGTCCAGCCGCCGTTCGCGTACGCCGTCTTGATCTCCTGCGGGTGCGACCAGAGTGCCACCTTGTCGCCGCCGATGCCGATGGCCTGGCCGGTGACACCGCGGGCGGCCTCGGAGGCGAGGAAGGGGACCAGGGCGGCGCAGTCCTCGGGGGTGCCGAAGCCCTCGCCCTTGCGCAGGAAGTCCGGGAACGGCTTGCCCTCGCGCAGGGCCTCCACGTACGGGGCGAAGACCGGGATGGTCTCGGTCATCGCGGTGGCGGCGACCGGGATGATCGCGTTGACCGTGATGTTCGCGCGGCCCAGCTCCATCGCCCAGGTGCGGGCGAAGGCGGCGATGCCGGCCTTGGCGGCGGCGTAGTTCGTCTGCCCGAAGTTGCCGCGCTGTCCGGCCGGCGAGCCGACCAGGATCAGGGAGCCGCCCTCGCCCTGCTCGCGCATGCGGATCGCGGCGGCGCGGGCGCAGGTGAAGGTGCCCTTGAGGTGGGTGGTGATCACCGCGTCGAAGTCGTCGTCGGACATCTTCCACAGCACCTTGTCGCGGAGGATGCCCGCGTTGGTGACGAGGATGTCGAGCCGCCCGAACTCCTCCACGGCGCGGCCCACCAGCCGGTCGGCGGCCTCGGTGGTACCGACCGGGACGACCTCGGCGACGGCCGTGCCGCCCGCCTCGGTGATGGACTTCACGGCCGCTTCGGCCACGGCCTCGTCGATGTCGTTGACGACCACGGAGGCACCGGCGGCGGCGAGGGCCTGGGCGTAGGCCAGTCCGAGGCCGCGGCCACTGCCGGTGACGACGGCGACCTTGCCGGTGAGATCGATGCTGGGCACGAGTGGGGTCCCTTCGGAGTGACAGCGCGGATGGCTGCGCGGCTTCGAAATCGAAGTTAAGAGCAATAGTTGTTGACGTCAATAGTTGTTGAGCCGAGGTCTTTGGGGCATCCTGGGGAGCAGCACCACAAGCGCCGCCCCGCAGGGGGCCTCGACCAGGGAGCCCGCCATCGCCGGCCAGCAGACTCAGAACTCCGCCTCGATCGACGCGCGTGAGCCGTGGATGCGCGGGCTGCACGCGGACACGGGGTATCTGCTGTACCGCCTGGGGCAGCGCTCGGGGCAGCTGTTCAACGCCTCGTTGCAGGAGTCGGGGCTGCGGCTGCGCCACTACGCGCTGCTGCGCTTCCTGACCACCACGCCGGGCGCGCTCCAGCGGGAGCTGAGCGCGTCCCTCGGGTACGACCCGAGCGCGATCGTCGGCCTGGTGGACGACCTGGAGAAGCTGGGCTTCGCCGAGCGGCGCCCCTCCCCCGACGACCGCCGCAGCCGGATCGTCGTCCTGACCGAGGACGGCCGCGCCTTCCTCCGGGACACCGACGAGGCGGGCCGACGCGTCACCGACGAGCTGCTGGAGCCGCTGGACGCCGCCGAGCGCGACGCGCTCCACGTCCTGCTCCAGAAGGTCGCCGAGGCCGGGCTGGGGTGACCAGGTGCCGATGACCGCCGGAGCGCTGCCGGAGCCGGGGGCCGCGCGCTCCGCCCCGGACCGGCTGCTCGCCGTGCTGGCCGCCTTCGACCACGGCCATCCGGCGCTGACGCTGACCGACATCAGCCGCCGGGCCGGGCTGACCCTCACCACGGCGCACCGGCTGGTGGGCGCGCTCACCGAGTGGGGCGCCCTGGAACGGGACGCGGACGGGATCTACCACGTGGGCTTGCGGCTGTGGGAGGTCGCGGCGCTCGCCCCGCGCGGACTCGCGCTGCGGCAGATCGCGCTGCCGTACCTGGAGGACCTGTACGAGGCGACGCACGAGAACGTGCAGCTGGCGGTGCGCGACGGCGACGAGGTCGTCTACATCGAGTGGCTCTCCGGGCGGTCGGCCGTCGGCGTCCACATCCGGGTCGGCGCCCGCTGGCCGCTGCACGCGACGGGCGTGGGGCTGGCGCTGCTGGCGCACAGCGACCCCGCGTCCCAGGAGACCTACTGCCAGGGGGAGTTGGCCGCCTTCACGCCGTACACCCTCACCGACGGCGCCCGGTTGCGCCGGGTGCTGGCGGAGGTCCGGCGTACGAGCGTGGCGGTGAGCAGCCGGCAGGTCACGGAGGACGCGCTGTCGGTGGCGGCGCCGGTCCGTGGATCGGGCGGGGCGGTGGTCGCCGCCGTGTCGGTGGTCGTGCCCCAGGCGGGCGCGCAGGTCCCGGTGCTGACCCCGGCGGTACGGGTCGCGGCCCGGGGCATCTCCCGGGCCCTGGGCTGGCAGCCGGACGAGGCGTCGACGCCGAGGACGCGCCGGGGCAGCGGCGCCAGCGGCCGGGGTTCCCTGATCCCGGGCCGCTCCGCCCTACCGACGCCCCCGCCGACGCCGCTGTCCGCCCCGCCTTCCTGAGGGGTGCCCCCCGCCGACATCGGGGCGCCGTGACGGAGTCTCAGGCGCTGAGGCTCTCGTACACCGCCGCGAGGATCAGGAACGCGCGGTCGTCGCCGAGGCCGCCGTTGTCGATCATCTGGTTCATCGTGTAGGCGACGGACATGCGGGCGTCGAGGTCGACGAGGACGAGGGAGCCGCCCCAGCCGCCCCAGAAGCAGGTGCGGGGGTTGGGCAGCTGGCCGCCGTTCAGGCCGTAGCCGAGGCCCCAGCGCATCGGTACGCCGAGGACCCGGTCGGTGCCGTCGAACTGCTCCTCCAGGGCCCGTTCGCACCCCTTCTCCGAGAGCAGCCGCACGCCTCGGGCCTCGCCGCCGCAGGCCGGCAGCGACTGGATCGCGGCGATCGAGCGGGCGTTGCCGTGTCCGCCCGCGGCCGGGATCTCGGCGCGCCGCCAGGCGAGGGTGTTGGCTGCGGTCGCCGGGATGTCCGGGTTGGGCTTGCCGCCCCCGCGGGGCGGGGAGGAGGGCGGCGGGAGGATCGGCGCGACCCGGTGGTCGTGCTCGGGGCCGAGGCCGATGTGGAAGTCGGCGCCCAGCGGCCCGGCTACCTCCTCGGCGAAGAACGTGCCGAGGCTGCGGCCGGTGACCCGGCGCACGACCTCCCCGACGAGATACCCCTGGGTGACCGCGTGGTACCCGGCGTCGGTGCCGGGCTCCCAGGCGGGCGCCTGCGCGGCGAGCCGGGCGGTGACCGTCGGCCAGTCGTAGAGGTCCTCCAGCGTGGTCGGCGCGTCGAAGACGGGCAGCCCGGCGGTGTGGGAGAGCAGATGGCTCACCCGTACGCCCTCCTTGCCCGCGGCGGCGAACTCGGGCCAGTACGCGGCCACCGGCGCGTCCAGGTCGAGGGCGCCGCGGTCGGCGAGGATCAGCGCGCACAGCGCGGTCATCGTCTTGGTGCTGGACCAGACGTTGGTGAGGGTGTCCCGCTGCCAGGGGACCGTGCGGTCCGCGTCGAGGTGGCCGCCCCACAGGTCGACCTCCGGCTCACCGTCCACGAACACCGCCACCGAGGCCCCGACGTCCTTGTCGGCCAGGGAGGCGGCCAACGCCGAGCGCACCGGCGTGAATCGATCCGTACACGTGCCGTGAGTGTCCACCATGGGGGTGAAGCTAGCGGGCGACGCTTTGGCGGAGCCATCGAATTACGCGGCGGCGCCTTCCGGCAGCAGGGCCAGGAGCTGCCGGGTGTGGCCGGGGAGTTCGACCTCCGCGAGACCGGTGATCAGGTCCCGCAGCGGCACGGCCCCGTCGAGCAGGAGTGTGTCGTGGGACAGCAGCCGGGCGGGCACCGGGGTGTCGAGTTCGGCCTCGCTGAGCACAGGTCCGGCGAGCGCGCACAGGGCGTCCGTCTGATGCCGGACGCGTTCGCGGAGTCCGGCGTTGCCGCCGGCGAGCCCGATGGCACGGTCGATGGTCCAGGCGTCGAGCGCCACGCGGTTGTCGAACGTCGTGTGCGCTCCGGCGGCGACGGTGGAGACGGCGGCGAGGGTCGCGGCGTTGACGAGCGTGACGTGCGCCAGGATCCGGTCGGCGTCCCACTCGCCGGCGGGCGGGTCGGGCACCGGGACGTCGGCGTCGGCCACCGTGGCGGCGGCGTCCAGGAACGCGCGGGAGGCGTCCCGCAGCGGGGTGATGTCCATGGGCCTCTGCTTTCCTGCGGTCGTGCGGGGACGGACGGTGGGGCGGACCCGGCCTCCGTGGGGTCAGCTGTGGGCCGGGGACATCTCCCAGGGCGCCTGCGGAAGGACGTCGCCGGTCTCCAGCAGCGACTTGAGGTTGGCCAGCACGGCCGGCCAGCCGCGCGAGATACCGTCGAGCATCTCGGCGTTCGGCAGGTTCTCGTGGGTGACGGTGAGACGGACGATGTCGTGGTGCGGTTCGACGAGGAAGGTCACGACCGACGGCTCCCGGGGCGACGCGGGGTCGGGGGTGTCCTCGAAGGTGATGACCAGCCTGGTCGGGGGCTCGGCCGCGATCACCTTTCCGACGACGTCGACGGCGTCCGATCCGTCGACGCGCCGGTGCTCCCAGGCGGAGCCCGGCCGCCAGTCGGAGAGGTTGGCGTGCCCCCAGTAGCGGGCCGTGAGGTCCGCGTCCGTGAGGGCCTGCCAGACCTGCTCGGCGCTCGCGCGGATGTAGGTGACATAGACGTAGGTCGGTACGGGTGCGGGTGTGGGTGCGCCGGTCATGGCGTACTCCTCTGCCTGGTTCCTGATGACGCTGATCGCCTGGAGGCGGGGCCTGTCGAACCCCGAGATCCAGCGCTCCTCGATCTCGTGGATGGGCACCGGGTTGAGGTAGTGCAGGCGTTCCCGTCCCCGTCGTACGACGGTCACGAGGTCGGCGCGGACGAGGACGTCGAGATGCTGCGTGGCCGACTGGCGCGCCATGTCGAGGTGCTCGCACAGCTCGCGCAGCGTCTGGCCGTTCTGCTCACGCAGGCGGTCGAGCAGGAGTCGTCGCGTGGGATCGGCCAGCGCCTTGAACACCGAGTCCATCGCTGTCGCTTCTAGGCTCACACCTCAATTATGCAGGCTTTTACCTGCGTATTGTCAAGCGATGGCCCGGCGATCTTCACAGGGTGAACTCGCCCGTCCCGCAAGCACTTTCTCCGCTTTAACTCTTGACGACCGCGACGGCGGAGCGCACATTGGCCGCACGCTCCTCTTCTGAGAGCGCTCTCAAAGAACGGGACCGAGCAGAGCGTTCTCCGCCCGCGCACCTCACTCCGTACTCCCCACCCCAAAGAGGCCGCCATGAGTGAACCCTCCGGCATACCCGTCGGGCGTCGTCGCCGCCCGCTCCGGCGCGTGCTCCTCGCCGTCGTCAGCGCGGTGGCGCTGGCCACGGCGGGGGCGACCGCCGCGCAGGGGGCCGCCCCCACCCCGCCCTCCGGCTGGACCCAGGTCTTCCTCGACGACTTCAACGGCACGGCCGGCACCGGTGTGAACACCTCCGACTGGCAGTACGCGACCGGGACTTCCTACCCCGGCGGGCCTGCCAACTGGGGCACCGGCGAGGTCGAGACGATGACGAACAGCACCTCCAACGTCTCGCTCGACGGCAACGGCAATCTGCGCATCACCCCGCTGCGCGACTCGGCGGGCAGATGGACCTCGGGCCGCATCGAGACCAACCGCACCGACTTCCAGCCCCCGGCCGGCGGCAAGCTGAGGGTCGAGTCCCGGCTCCAGATGCCGAACGTGACGGGCACGGCCGCCGAGGGCTACTGGCCCGCGTTCTGGATGCTGGGCGCGCCCTACCGGGGCAACTACCAGAACTGGCCGAGCGTCGGCGAGCTGGACATCATGGAGAACGTCCAGGGCCGCAACCAGGTGTGGGCCACCATGCACTGCGGCACCAACCCCGGCGGCCCGTGCAACGAGACGACCGGCATCGGCAGCTCCACCGCCTGCCCGGGCACCACCTGCCAGTCGGGCTTCCACACCTACACCATGGAGTGGGACCGCTCGGTGACCCCGGAGACCATCCGGTTCTCCGTCGACGGCACCCAGTTCCACTCGGTCAACGCCAACCAGGTGGACGCCACGACCTGGACCAACGCCACCAACCACGGCTTCTTCATCATCCTGAACGTGGCCATGGGCGGCGCCTTCCCCGACGCGTTCGGCGGCGGACTGGACGGTGACACCCGCTCCGGTGTCCCCATGGTGGTGGACTACGTCCAGGTGCTGTCGGCGGCCGGGGGCACCACCACTCCCCCGCCCTCGGGCACCCGTGACGCGTACAGCCCCATCCAGGCCGAGTCGTTCAACGGTCAGAGCGGAGTCAGCACCGAGAGCACCACCGACTCCGGCGGCGGCCAGAACATCGGCTCCGTCGCGAGCGGCGACTGGGCACTGTTCCAGAACGTCGACTTCGGCTCCACGGGCGCCACGCAGTTCGTCGCCCGGGTGGCCAGCGGGGCGAACGCCGGCGTGAGCGGACTGGTCGAGGTCCGCCTCGACAACCGTTCCAACGCCCCCGTCGGCAGTTTCGCCCTCGCCAACACCGGGGGCTGGCAGTCCTGGCGGACGGTGCCCGCGAACATCAGCCGGGTCACCGGGACGCACGACGTGTATCTGACCTTCACGAGCGGTCAGCCACAGGACTTCGTGAACGTGAACTGGTTCAACTTCGGCCGCTGAGAGGTGCTGAAAGGGTCACTGACCCCCACGGGAGGGGCTCCGTCCACGGGCGGGGCCCCTTTCCCATGGGCGGCATCCTCGCGTGTCGCCCGTACGGCCTGGCGGTCAGCGCATCTCCGCCCGGAACGCCACCGGCGTCGTCCCGGTGTGCAGCTGGAAGAACTTGGAGAAGTTCGCCGAGTCGGGGAAGCCCACCGCCGCGCCGACGCGGCCCGTCGGCAGGTCGGTGTGGGCCAGCAGCCGTTTCGCCTCCAGGACGACCCGCTTGTCGATGAAGCCCTTCGGGGTCTCCCCGGTGGCGGCGCGGACCGCCCTCACGAGGGTGCGGCGCGAGTAGCCGAGGGCGTCGGCGTATGCGCTGACGCTGTGATTGGTGGTGAACTCCCGCTCCACGGCGTCCCGGAAGCGGGTGAACGTCGTGTCGTGGTGGCTCAGGGACGCCTCGGCCGAGCTGTCCGCGAGATGGGCGAGACGCAGCAGGAACGCCGTCAGGGAGTGCCGCAGCACGGCGGTGTGGAGGCCGAGCGGCAGGGTGGTGGTGTCGACGTACTCGCGCTCCAGGTGCGCCAGGGAGGCGCGCAGGCCGGCGAGTCGGGCCCGGTCGGGGCGGAGCAGCGGGGGCAGGTCGTAGCGGTAGAGGCCGGTGGCCTCGACCGTTTCCCGGGGCAGGAAGCCCGGTTGCATGGTGAGGACGGTCCCGCGGTACCCGGTGGTGTGTGAGAAGCGATGCACCTGTCCGGGGCGGATCCACAGCAGATCGCCCGTGTCCGCCTCGTACTCGGTGAAGTCGACCATGTGGGTGACGGGGCCGTCGTCGAACAGCATCACGACGTGGAAGTCGATGCGGTGCACCCGTTCCAGAGGGACGTCCGCGTGCCAGGTGCGGCGGTCGTCCATCGGGCCGACCTGCATACCGACACCGGAGAGGCTGAGGTCCGCCGGGAACGGGAAGGTTCTGATGCGGTCGCTCTCCCCGACGTCGCCGCCGTCCCCGATGCCCGTCTCCTTCATGCCCCCGCCCACCCAGGTCCGCCGGTGTCCCAGTTTCACCGAAGGGTGGCACACGGCAACCTTCCTTCTCAAAAGTCAGACTTTTAGTTTTGAAGGCGCAAGGACCAATCCGCCGCACCTATCGAGGACTTCTTGAAGATGAACTGGACAGAACTCGACCGACGTGCCGTCGACACCGCGCGCCTGCTGGCGGCCGACGCCGTCCAGAAGGTCGGCAACGGGCACCCCGGCACGGCGATGAGCCTGGCGCCCGCCGCGTACACGCTCTTTCAGAAGGTGATGCGACATGACCCGGCCGATCCCGAGTGGACCGGCCGCGACCGCTTCGTCCTCTCCCCCGGCCACACCTCGCTGACCCTGTACACCCAGCTGTTCCTCGCCGGGTACGAGCTGGGGCTGGACGACCTGAAGGCGTTCCGGACCCATGGTTCGAAGACGCCGGGTCACCCCGAGTACGGGCACACGGCCGGCGTCGAGACCACGACCGGTCCGCTGGGGCAGGGCGTCGCCAACGCCGTCGGCATGGCGATGGCCGCCCGCTACGAGCGCGGCCTGTTCGACCCGGACGCGCCCGAGGGCACATCCCCGTTCGACCACACCGTCTGGGCGATCGTCTCCGACGGCGACCTGGAGGAGGGCATCTCCGCCGAGGCGTCGTCCCTGGCGGGCCATCAGAAGCTCGGCAACCTGGTCTTCCTCTACGACGACAACCACATCTCCATCGAGGGCGACACCGCCACCGCGTTCTCCGAGGACGTGCTCAAGCGGTACGAGGCGTACGGCTGGCACGTCCAGCGGATCGAGCCGGCGTTCAACGGGAACATCGACGTGCACGCCCTGTACGACGCGCTGCGGGCCGCGCGGGAGGAGACCTCGCGTCCCTCCTTCATCGCGATGCGCACGATCATCGCCTGGCCGGCGCCGAACGCGCAGAACACCGAGGCCGCCCACGGCTCCGCGCTCGGCGAGGAGGAGGTCGCGGCCACCAAGCGGGTCCTCGGCTTCGACGCGAGCAAGACGTTCCAGGTCGCCGACGACGTCCTCGCCCACACCCGCGAAGCCCTCGACCGGGGCGCCGAGGCGCACGCCGCCTGGGACAAGCGGATCGCCGAGTGGCGCGCCGCCCAGCCCGAGCGTGCACAGCTGTTCGACCGAGTGGTGGCCGGCAGGCTGCCCGAGGGCTGGGAGTCGCACCTCCCGGTGTTCGAGGAGGGCACGTCCGTCGCGACCCGTGCCGCCTCCGGCAAGGTCCTCCAGGCGCTCGGCGCCGTCATCCCCGAACTGTGGGGCGGCTCCGCCGACCTCGCCGGTTCGAACAACACGACCATCGACAAGACGTCGTCGTTCCTCCCGGCGGACAACCCCCTGCCCGAGGCGAACCCCTACGGCCGCACCATCCACTTCGGCATCCGCGAGCACTCGATGGCGGCCGAGATGAACGGCATCGCGCTGCACGGCAACACCCGTGTCTACGGCGGCACCTTCCTGGTGTTCTCCGACTACATGCGCAACGCCGTCCGGCTCTCCGCGCTGATGCAGCTCCCCGTGACCTACGTGTGGACGCACGACTCCATCGGTCTCGGCGAGGACGGCCCCACCCACCAGCCGGTCGAGCACCTGGCGTCGCTGCGCGCCATCCCCGGCCTGAACATCGTCCGACCGGCCGACGCCAACGAGACGGCGATCGCCTGGGCGGAGATCCTGCGGCGGCACGCCACGCACCCCGCGCCCCACGGGCTGGCCCTCACCCGCCAGGGCGTCCCCACGTACGCGCCGAACCCCGACGCGGCGAGGGGCGGCTATGTGCTCCGGGAGTCCTCCACCCCGACACCGGACGTGATCCTCCTCGCCACCGGCTCCGAGGTGCGGCTCGCCGTCGCCGCGCGGGAGCGGCTGGAGGCCGAGGGGGTCGGGACCCGGGTGGTGTCGATGCCGTCGGTGGAGTGGTTCGAGGAGCAGCCGCGCGCCTACCGCGAGAGCGTGCTGCCGCCGTCCGTGAAGGCCCGCGTGGCGGTCGAGGCCGGCATCGGTCTCACCTGGTACCGGTACGTCGGTGACAGCGGTCGCCTCGTCTCCCTGGAGCACTTCGGTGCCTCCGCCGACGCCGAGACCCTGTTCGCCGAGTACGGCTTCACTCCCGAGAACGTCGTCACCGCCGCGAGGGAATCCCTGGCCGCCGTCCGCGGTTGATGCGAGCGCCTGAAGGAAGATGATCACTGTGACCACCGGAACGACCGCGGCGGCCGCCGCCGCGGACCCCCTGCGACGTCTCTCCGAGGAGGGCGTCTCCGTCTGGCTCGACGACGGTCAACACGATGCCGGAGGCGACCCTGCCGCCGCCGAGCAGGGGGTCATCCACGGCGACACGGTCACCGGCGGCTACGCGCAGGCCCACACCGGTCTCGCGGCCGTGGAGGCGCTCGGTGTCTCCTACGACGAGGTTGTGCGGCAGTTGGAGGAGGAGGGCGTCGCCAAGTTCGCGGCGGCGTGGCAGGACCTGCTGGACGCGATGGCGAAGTCCATGAACGGCAAGGGAGTTGATGGGGAATGACCTTGGAGACGACCTCTCAGGCGGCGGCCGACTGGGCCAATCCGCTGCGGGACGAGCGCGATCGCCGGCTCCCCCGGATCGCGGGGCCGTCCGGCCTCGTCATCTTCGGGGTGACCGGTGACCTGTCCCGCAAGAAGCTGATGCCGGCCGTGTACGACCTGGCCAACCGGGGGCTGCTCCCGCCGGGCTTCTCGCTGGTGGGCTTCGCCCGCCGTGACTGGGAGGACCAGGACTTCGCGCAGGTGGTGCACGACGCGGTGCGCGAGCACGCGCGCACCGAGTTCCGCGAGGAGGTCTGGCAGCAGCTGGCCGAGGGTATGCGGTTCGTGCCGGGCGACTTCGACGACGACGAGGCGTTCAAGCAACTCCGCTCGGCCGTCGAGGAGTTGAACGCCTCACGGGGCACCAGCGGCAACTTCGCCTTCTACCTCTCCGTACCGCCGAAGTTCTTCCCGAAGGTCGTCCAGCAGCTGAAGAAGCACGGGCTGGCCGACGCGCCCGAGGGTTCCTGGCGGCGCGCGGTCATCGAGAAGCCGTTCGGCCACGACCTGGCCAGCGCCATCGACCTCAACGAGATCGTGCACGAGGTCTTCGACCCGGAGCAGGTCTTCCGCATCGACCACTACCTCGGCAAGGAGACCGTCCAGAACCTCCTGGCCCTGCGGTTCGCCAACCAGATGTACGAGCCCATCTGGAACCGGTCGTACGTCGACCACGTCCAGATCACCATGGCCGAGGACATCGGCATCGGGGGCCGGGCCGGCTACTACGACGGCATCGGCGCCGCCCGCGACGTCATCCAGAACCATCTCCTCCAACTGATGGCGCTCACCGCCATGGAGGAGCCGATCGCCTTCGACGCCGAGGCGCTGCTCACCGAGAAGCTGAAGGTCCTCAAGTCGGTGCGGCTCCCCGCCGATCTGGGCGCCCACACCGTGCGCGGCCAGTACACGCAGGCCTGGCAGGGCGGCGAGAAGGTGGTCGGCTATCTGGAGGAGGACGGCATCGACCCGAACTCCCGGACCGACACCTACGCCGCCGTCAAGCTGGAGATCGACAACCGCCGCTGGGCCGGTGTCCCGTTCTATCTGCGCACCGGCAAGCGGCTCGGCCGCCGGGTCACGGAGATCGCGGTCGTCTTCCAGACCGCCCCGCACTCCCCGTTCGACTCGACGGCCACCGAGGAGCTGGGGAAGAACGCGATCGTCATCCGGGTGCAGCCGGACGAGGGAATGACCGTGCGCTTCGGTTCGAAGGTGCCGGGTACCTCGATGGAGATCCGGGACGTCACCATGGACTTCGCGTACGGCGAGTCGTTCACGGAGTCCAGCCCGGAGGCGTACGAACGGCTGATCCTTGACGTGCTGCTCGGCGACGCCAACCTCTTCCCCCGCCACCAGGAGGTGGAGGAGTCCTGGAAGATCCTCGACCCGATCGAGGAGTACTGGGCCAAGCACGGCAGGCCCGCGCAGTACCCCTCGGGCAGTTGGGGCCCCGAGGAAGCCGACGAGATGCTCGCACGAGACGGACGGAGCTGGCGCAGGCCATGAAATTCGACCTGACGGACACCACGGCAAGCAAGATCAACAAGGCCCTGGTGCAGGGACGCCGGGCCATCGGCACGCCCGCCGTGGGCATGGTCCTCACGATGGTGATCGTGACGGACGAGGAGAACGCGTACGACTCGATCAAGGCGGCCGAGGAGGCTTCGCACGAGCACCCCTCGCGCACCCTGGTCGTCATCAAGCGGCACGCCCGCACGCCCCGCGACCGCACGCGGTCGCACCTGGACGCCGAGGTGCGCGTGGGCGCCGACGCGGGCACCGGCGAGACGGTCGTGCTGCGGACGTACGGCGAGGTCTCCGACCACGCCGACTCCGTCGTCCTGCCGCTGCTGCTGCCGGACGCGCCGGTCGTGGTGTGGTGGCCGGTGGACTCACCGGAGAACCCGGCGAAGGACCCGCTGGGGGCGCTGGCGCAGCGCCGGATCACCGACATGTACGCCGTCGAGTCCCCGCTCGCCGCGCTGGAGCAGCGGGTCGCCTCCTACACGCCCGGCGACACGGACCTGGCCTGGACGCGGCTGACGCCGTGGCGTTCCATGCTCGCCGCCGCCCTCGACCAGGCCCGCACGAAGATCACCTCGGCGGCCGTGGACAGCGAGGCCGACAACCCGAGCGCCGAACTCCTGGCCCGCTGGCTGGAGGCCCGTCTCGGCGTCACCGTCGAGCGCGTCGTCACCGCGGGGCCGGTCGTGACGGGTGTGCGGCTCGGCACGGAGAACGGGGAGATCGTCATCGACCGCCCCGAGGGCCCGCTCGCCACGCTCACCCTGCCGGGCCAGCCGTCCCGCACCCTCGCCCTGAAGGTGCGCGCCACCTCCGAGCTGATCGCCGAGGAGCTGCGCCGTCTCGACGCGGACGAGATGTACGCGATCGCCCTGCGCGGCGGCGAGCACACCGGGGAGGCCGCCGGCGATGAGTGACGCACCCCGCCTCAACCGGCGCCCGGAGTGGGCCGGGTTGGGGGACCACCGCGCGGGCCCGATGCTCCATCCCTCGCTGCGCGAGCTGTTCGCCGCCGACCCCGGGCGCGCCGAGAGGTACGTCGTCCACGCCGGTGATCTGCGGGTCGACTACTCCAGGCACCTGATCACCGACGAGACGCTCGCCCTGCTCCTCGAACTCGCCGCGGCGACCGATGTGTTCGGTCAGCGCGACGCGATGTTCCGCGGCGAGCGCGTCAACATCACCGAGGACCGGGCGGTCCTGCACACCGCGCTGCGCGCCCCGCGCGGTGCTGTGGTGGAGGTGGACGGCGAGAACGTCGTCCCGGCCGTGCACGCGGTCCTCGACCGGATGGCCGCCTTCGCCGACCGGGTCCGCTCCGGCGACTGGACCGGCCACACCGGCCGCCGTATCCGCAATGTCGTCAACATCGGCATCGGCGGCTCCGACCTCGGGCCCGCGATGGCGTACGAGGCGCTGCGCGCGTACACCGACCGGTCGCTGACCGTACGGTTCGTGTCGAACGTCGACGGGGCCGATCTGCACGAGGCGGTGCGCGACCTCGACCCGGCCGAGACGCTGTTCGTCGTCGCGTCGAAGACGTTCACGACGATCGAGACGCTCACCAACGCGACGTCGGCGCGGTCCTGGCTGCTGGCCGGCCTCGGCGACGGGGGTGCCTCCCCCTACGGCGAAGCCGGGAACGGGGCGGACAGCGGGGCCGAGAAGGCGGTGGCCCGGCACTTCGTGGCGCTGTCGACGAACGCGGGGAAGGTCACCGAGTTCGGGATCGACCCGGACAACATGTTCGAGTTCTGGGACTGGGTCGGCGGCCGCTACTCCTTCGACTCGGCGATCGGCCTGTCGCTGATGATCGCCATCGGCCCGGACCGCTTCCGGGAGCTGCTGGACGGCTTCCGCACGATCGACGACCACTTCAGGACGGCGCCGCCGGAGGCCAACGCCCCACTGCTGCTCGGCCTGTTGGGCGTCTGGTACGGCGACTTCTTCGACGCGCAGTCGCACGCGGTGCTGCCCTACTCGCACTACCTGTCCAGGTTCACCGCGTATCTGCAACAGCTGGACATGGAGTCCAACGGCAAGCAGGTGGGCCGGGACGGGCTGCCCGTCGAGTGGCAGACCGGTCCGGTGGTGTGGGGCACGCCCGGCACCAACGGTCAGCACGCCTACTACCAGTTGCTGCACCAGGGCACCAAGCTGATCCCGGCCGACCTCATCGGGTTCGCCCGCCCGGTCACCGGGATGGAGCCCGAACTCGCCGCACAGCACGACCTGTTGATGGCCAACCTCTTCGCGCAGGGCCAGGCGCTGGCCTTCGGGAAGACCGCCGAGGAGGTACGGGCCGAAGGGGTGCCGGAGGAGCAGGTGCCGCACCGCACGTTCCGCGGCAACCGCCCCACGACGACCGTCCTGGCACCCGAGCTGACCCCCTCGGTCCTCGGCCAGCTGATCGCCCTCTACGAGCACAAGGTGTTCGTCCAGGGCGCCATCTGGAACATCGACTCCTTCGACCAGTGGGGCGTCGAGCTGGGCAAGGTCCTCGCCAAGCGGGTGGAACCCGCGCTGACCGACGGCGCCGACGTACCCGGGCTCGACCCGTCCACGGCGGCCCTGGTCGCCGCGTACCGCGCGCTGCGCGACACCCACGACCGCCATGACCGCCACGATTCCCATGACACCCACGATTCCCATGACTCCCGTGACGCTCAGGAAGAAGTGAACTGACATGCAGCTCGGTCTCATCGGTCTCGGCAAGATGGGCGGGAACATGCGCGAGCGGATCCGCCGCGCCGGCCACACCGTCATCGGCTACGACCGCAACCCCGACGTCTCCGACGTGGGCAGCCTGGCCGAACTCGTCGAGCGGCTCGACGCGCCGCGCACGGTCTGGGTGATGGTCCCCGCCGGCGGCGTCACCCAGTCCGTCGTGGACGAGCTGGCGGACCTGCTGTCGGCCGGCGACACCGTCGTCGACGGCGGCAACTCCCGCTGGACGGACGACGAGAAGCACGCCGAGGAGCTGGGAGCCAAGGGCATCGGCTTCGTCGACGCGGGCGTCTCGGGCGGCGTGTGGGGCCTGGAGAACGGCTACGCGCTGATGGTCGGCGGAGACAAGGAGCACGTGGACCGGCTCCAGCCGATCTTCGACGCGCTCAAGCCGGAGGGGCCCTACGGGTACGTCCACGCCGGGAAGGTCGGCGCCGGGCACTTCTCCAAGATGGTCCACAACGGCATCGAGTACGCCATGATGCAGGCGTACGCCGAGGGCTGGGAGCTGCTGGAGGCCGTGGACTCGGTGACCGACGTCCGTGAGGTGTTCCGGTCCTGGCAGGAGGGGACGGTCATCCGTTCCTGGCTGCTGGACCTCGCGGTCAACGCGCTGGACGCCGACGAGCACCTGGAGAAGCTGCGCGGCTACGCCGCCGACTCCGGGGAGGGCCGGTGGACGGTCGAGGCCGCCATCGACAACGCGGTACCGCTGCCGGCGATCACCGCGTCCCTGTTCGCCCGCTTCGCGTCCCGCCAGGACGACTCGCCCCAGATGAAGATGGTGGCGGCACTGCGGAACCAGTTCGGGGGGCATGCGGTGGAGTCGACGAAGTAGGTTCCGCGCAGCGCGCTGGGCGCGGACCGCTTGCTCGGGGCTGCCACCCGGTGGCAGCCCCCACGCGGATTGACACCTTCGACCCTCATCCACCCGAACTGATCACCTATCACCAGAATCGGGCTTACCTGATCTTTTCCCCCTCATCGGCCGCCCGCGGAGCTACTGTCGGCGCAGCCGCTGCAGAGCGGAGCCGCATCGGCGCGATGGGGGCAGGCACGGGTGAGCAACGAGGGAATCCCACAGCCCAGGCAGGCCGGAGACGGGCTCGGCCGTGCGACACGCGATGCGTGCACGGTTCCTCACTTCAACGAGTTCATGGGCGAGCTGTTCATCGAGCAGTTGCTGCGCGACGACTTGCACGCCGTCGTCCCGTCCGTGGGCATCGACTTTCTCCCCGTACTGCAGAACTGCCTGGACGCCAGACGCCGCCGACAGTCACGGGACATCAAGCTGCTCGCCGTCGCGCTCTGCGGTGCGCTCCTGTCTCTCGCCCTGATCGGCTTCGGCGCGCTCCCGCTTGTCCCGTTTCCCGTGAGCGGCATGCTGGTCGTGGCCTACTGCGTCGTGCACAAGGACCTCATCGCCCGGCAGAGGACCGTGCTGAGACTGACCAGGCACCGGCCGAGTGACCCACATCGGAGAAGAGCAGGCGACTGGGCCGCGGCCC
>NZ_LIRK01000112.1 GCF_001419765.1 Streptomyces torulosus | reverse complement strand
CCGCGGGTACCACCGTCGCGGCCGGGAGCGCCTTGCCGTTCGGGGACTCCAGGTCGGTCCGGGTGACCGCGACGGTGGTACCCGCGGGCAGCCCGAGCGTGTTCGTGACCTTGCCGGAGACGGTCAACGACTTGGCACGGTCGGCCGTCGCCGGGGCGTTCACCGTGATGGTGGTGACAGCCTTGCCGGGGTCGGTGACGACGCGCAGGCGGTACTTGTTGGTGAGGTCGTGTGTGACCGCGAAGAGTCGGCTGCTGTCGGGCGCGAAAGCGAGGTCGCCGTGGTCGAGCAGGGTCTCTTGGGCGATTCCATTCCGGTAGTCGGTGAAGTTGACGGTCCGCCTCGGCGTCGTGCTACCCGGCTTGTAGATGGACACGTGGGGGCGGTTGAAGGAGGCGTAAGTGTCAGTGCCCCCCGCGACGAGGCCGTCCGGCGCGACATCCACCGACCGTTGTTCCCAGTAGCTGCTCGGATACCTGATGGTCTCTGACAGGTCGGAGGTCCGATAGACCTGCTGGAAGTCGCCGGCTGTGGGGGCCACCACGAGCTCTGTGCCGTCCGGGGTGAGCGCCAGGTCCTCCGCGGTGTTGCCGATGGCTGCGTCCTGCCCGCCGAGGAACGCGGTCCGGCTGGCCGTGCCGGACGACACGTCATAGATGCCGAGGGCGAAGTAGTACTGGCGCGAGCCGACCGCCAGGGTGTCGGGAGCGCCGGGTGTCGAATCCAGCAAGGGAGCGTCGTTCCACGTCCCGTCGGCATCTTGGGCGAGCGAAACCTGCGTCTGCCCGCCGGACAGGTCGAGAGAGCCGATGTTGCCGTGCCCGACGCTGCCATAGCCGAACCAAAGTTTGCCGCCCGCGAGCGCGAGGTGCTGCGGATCTGTGCCGTCACCCGTCGCGTACCGCCCAGTCTCGGTGACCGTCGCCGTGTCGATGGCCACGATCTCATCAGTTCCCGGCACGGCGACGTAGACCGTTGCCGAGTCGGCGGAAAGCTCCAAGCCGTCAGCCTGCGGCAGCGAGGTGATCGTCCCGATGACGGTGCCGTTGTAGTCGGTGGCAACGACCTTGCCTCCCGACGGGTCACTGATAAAGACCCGCTGGTGAACGCCGTCCACAATGATGTCGCCGCTGGACGTGATGGGCAGCTCGGCACTGCTGTCCGCGACAGCAGGGCCCGCGGCCGAACCGATAAGGGCTACGGAACTGAGAGCGACCGCGAGCGCCGTCACGGCCGAAATGCTGCACACACGCACAGTGATGCAACCCCCACTAGGAAGATCGAGACTGCCCACAAGACTCCTGGGGCCCCTCCAGGGTTGTACGGCCCGACTGCGCAAGTCTCCGCAGTTGCCACTGGATGCCGCCCAGGAGCCGAGCACCTTCTATGGCAGGCGCGCACTCGGTATGACTCGGTCCCACGGTGGTGAGTGTCCAACTGCGTGAAAACGCTGGCGAACAGCCCCAGACAAGCGCGGACGGAGGCACGCTCGGTTACGGTGCCGACCGCCGCGCAAGCAGGTGAACGCCCCTGCACGCACCCCACCGCCCCACCACCACAGTTGGAAAGCGTGCACTCTCGGTGTCTGACGGTTCCTGAGTACGCGAAGCTTGGGTATGGCCCCTGAACCGAGCGCTGCTCCATCGACGACCACTCACGTAAGTGTGGTGACCGACGGCACCACCAGAGTCTTCACGTGGGAGGCAGGCGCACGCATCGAGGTCCGCAACCTGGGCGGCGAGATCGTCATTGAGGCCAACGCAGCCGGGTTGAAAACCCTGGCCGGCCACCTCCTCACACTGGCCCAGGACGGCACCCCGGACGGCGCCCATCTCCATCTGGAGGAGAACAACGGACTTGAAGAGGGTTCCGCAAGCCTGGTCTTGGAGAGGTGCGAGGATGAGTGACTCGTGCCAGACGCATGCCGCTAGATGCCCTTAGCTTCCCAAGCTGATGGCCTTGCGGGTGTGGGCTGTGTTGCTCGGCGGCGGTCTTGCCAGCGTGGCCGACGAGTGAGGGCGGCCCAGCTCTACCCCGCCTGCAATGGACACGGCAAAATTTCTTCTTCCGCACCCGACCCTTACTACGAGCGGGCCGTGACCTGCGAAAACGGGCTCTTAGTAGCGGAGGGTGGCCGGACGCTGCGGACGCTGACGGATGCTACACATTTTGTTTAGCGTCCACAGGAACAGTGCAGGTCAGAGGCGGCAAGAGAGGACCGGCGGACGCTGCGGACGCTGGTTTTCCTCAACTCTCCAGTAGTGGGAGGAGGGACGGCTTTTCCGGCAGGGGGCAGGAGCGCGATGGGCACGGCCGTCCTGCCTCTGCGGAAAAGCCTCCAGCAGCCCCCGGAGCGGTAGAGACCCGACGGCGCCCGCTGGTCCGCCGTCTGCCCCTTGGAAGGCCCCGAGGACGGCATTCCAGGCGGGGGGCCGGAGTCCTCCGGCCTGGACTGCCGTCCTCGGACGCGTACGGGCAGGGTGTCAGGGCCGGGTGTCAAAGAGTGTCAGTGTCAGGTGTCAGAGCGGGTGACACCCGCGTTTGCCTAGGGGTTCGGGTGTCAGAGGGCTCCTGACTGTCAGAGGGTGTCAGGGCGGAGTAAAGGCGTCAGGGTCGTCGTCCTCTGCATTCATCCGCCGCACCAAAGCCTCCACAACGGCTCAGCGCGAGGCTCGGCCGGGGCGCTCTGGGTGTTCTCCATACTGCGGAAGCTACTGGCCGAACGCAGCAAGGCAAAGGGGGATCCGGGACCAAGCGGCTGCCGGCACCGCTCATGCCCTTTCGCTTGTCTTGTCGCTTGTCGTGCCAAGACGGGACCGCACTGCGGGAGAGCCCGGAGCAGGCTCTGACCTGCGAGCCGACAAGTGACAAGACAAGCGACAAGCGACAATCGGACCAGGCCCGTGGGTCAGCCCGGACACGGTGGGGACTACGATCTGGCGATCTCTTGCCGGAGCTGGTGGGTGAAGCGACGCAGGAGGTCCAGCGTCTCTCGGAACTCGGCTCGGCGGTCGTCCCTGCCGTCGGTGGGCCGGGTGCTCCAGACCCGACGCGCGAGAGCATCGGCGAGATCGACGGTGTCGCTGGCACAGAGCAGGTAGAGGGCCGAGCGGGCTTCCTGCATCTGGTTCGCCAACTCATTGGCTCCGGGACCGTCGCCACTCAGCTGTGATTCCTTCAGGTAGTCCAGCAGCTGAACCACGGCCGTGTCGAAGCCGATCCCGGCTTTGAGCTTCTGCTCGCGGAGCCACATGCGATCCTGCCGGCGCGCGGTGAACCACGAACCGAACACCGCCCCTATGAGTCCGATAGCGGCCCCTATGGCCACGGCCAGGATGTTCTCCACGGTCAGCTCCCCCCGACGTACAGCGCAGCCAGGCTACAGAGGCCGCAGGAGGCGCCGCACTCGACGAGCACCCTCACATGCCAAGGGTTCGGTGATCCGAACGAAACGGCCAAGTCCCGGAACCTCTCTGGCACCTCCGAGGACGACCAACGACGACAGACAACGACCACCAACGCCGGGGCGGCCGCAGGTCAGTTGGGACAGCTAGCACCCTGACCAGGGCCAAAAAACGGGCCCACCAGACCCAGGGCAAGAAGAAGTAGGCAGGACCAACAAGCCCCCTACCGGCGGTTCCGTTGCTGTTCGTGCAGGCGTGCCAGACTCTTGTGCACGGGATGAAGCCCGCTTCGTGATCATCATCATCTAGGCCATCGGCCGTCGTTCAGGGCGACGGTGTGAAGCCGGCGGACAGGTCGAGTAGGAACGGGGAGCCCGGCTCTGTCGGGGTCCAGCCTCTGTTGAGGGCGAGTTCGATGGCGTGGGCCACGTCGGACGGTAGTACAGGGTGTGCCTCGCGGCCGAACCAGTTGCTCGGGTGCGGCTGGGCGGTGTTCACCACGAGGATCGTTCCCCGAGCGTCTGCCTGCTCGACCGCGAACGTGCATGGCGTCCATGCAAGCGCCTGGAAGTACGTGGGCCTACGCCTTAGCCGCCATCGGTAGGCCGTTCCGCCGACCACGATGCGTCGTGCTCCCTTGCGTCCCAGCCCCACCGGCTCTAGTCCTCCGTACATCACATTCCCCCGGGCCACGGAGCTTTCCGGCGGCCCTCTGATGCCTGAAAGCCCCTGGGGCGCGGATTCGTTCGCGGTCCAGGAGTTTTCGGCGAGGTGCCTGACCCTACGAGGTGGCGTACGTGAAGTCGTGTACCGCGATGTCGGTGAGGCGGACGTAGCCGAGGCGTTGGTAGAGGGCGTTGCTCGTGGGGTTGGCCGCGTTGGTGTAGAGGACCACGTCCGTGGCGCCCGCGTTCAGGGCGGCTCGGCTCACCTCCGTCGTCACCGCCGCCCCGTAGCCACGGCCGCGGAGGTGGGCCGGGGTGTAGACCGGGTCCACCCGGGCCATGCCGGCGACCATCGGGTTCACGCCCGCCATGGACACGAGGGTGCCGCCCGGGGCCTCCCAATACGTGTAGTGCTTCTCGGCGAAGCGGGTGTTCGCCCATGTCGCCGCGTCGATCGTGACGTCCTCCTCGACGTCCGCCGCGAACTCACGACACCACTGCATGAGGTGCTCCTGGTCCTCCTCGCCCACGAGTCGGCCCCGGCCCTCCGGGTGCGGGTCCGGTGGCGTGAGCGTGCCCAGCCGGTACAGGTGGAGCCGGACACGGCTCGCCGCCGTCGCGCCCGTGCGCCTCTGCCACGCCTCCGTGAACGCCGCGATCGTGTCCTCGTCAGCCGTGATGGACGGCAGGGCCCAGTCCATCGCAGTCAGGCGGGCCGCGAGGCTGTCGGCCTGCTCCGGGGTGAGCGACGTGACGTTCATACCGCGGGACGGGAAGCGGTAGAACGTGGCCTCGACCTCGCCCCCTCGCTCCAGTCGGCCGAACACGGGGAACCGGCCCTCGTACGCGGCCGCCCCGAGCGTGCGGAGCTTCTCCGTCACCGAGAGCTGTGTGGTGTGCAGGGCGGGGCGCGAGCGCAGGAACTCTCCGGCTCGCCCGAGGAATTCGTCGACGTCTTCAGTGAGGTGCCAGTCATCCGGACGCATGCCTCATGATCCCGGATGGCTTCGGCCGCGGGGAGGCGGATGAACGGAGATCGGCCAGCCTCGACATCCGGGACTCCAGCCTCGACATCCGGGCCCCAGCCACAACATCTGGGGCCCAGGCCCGCCGGTGCGGGTACGGGTGCGGCGCGCGGGTGGGACGGCGGCTGGCGACTCCGGGCCGGTCCGAGGCCGCGGGCGGGGCGGGCGCCTGGGCCGTCCCGGCCCTGACCAGGAGCCGCGCACGCCGCCGAACAGTGGCCGAGAATCGCCACCACGCAGCCTCGCCTCGCCACCACGCAGCCTCGCCTCGCCACCACGCAGCCTCGCCTCGCCACGCCACGGCTCGGCCCGGGCCGACTGCGGCTGCTCGGGTCAGACCGTCAGCGGCACCGGGTGTACCTCGTCCGCCTTGTGGCCGGTGCGTTCGTGGATGCGTTGGACCGCTTCGGCGGAGGGCGCCTCGGAGAGGCAATAGACCGTGCCGGACTCGGGGTCCGCCCAGGCGCGCTCGAAGTGGACGCGCTCGTCGCTCTCTATGTCGAGATCGGCCTGGTGCGCCGCACGTAGCTGCTCGGCGGTGATGCCCTTCATCCCGTGGTGGACGTCCATGAACTTCGCCATGGCCTCGCACCTCCTTCTGTCCTGGCCGTCCGTACGTACCTCCATGCTGCGCCCATTCGGGTACGGCCGCGCGGGCTCGAAGGAGAAGAGAGCAGAGGCGAACGGAGAAGCGAATGGAGAAGTGAGCGGCGAAGTGAGCGGGGAAGCGAGCGGGGAAAAGGGAAGGGGCCCGTCCATGGGACAGGCCCCTCGTTCCTCACACCTCACCCGTACGAGCGCGGCCGCCTGCCGCTCAGCCGCACTGGCACGGGTTGCCGGACTGGCACCCGCATCCACAGCCGGACCCGCAGCCGCAGGCGCCGAACAGGGGCAGGGACTTGATGTCGGCGGGCTGCTGGGTGTCCCGTGTCTGTGTCGGGTCGGGCGTACTGGGGCTGGCGGGGGATTCGGCCATGGTCCCTCCTCGAAGGCTGGTGCCTGTGCCCATTGGATGCCCCATTGCATGACGTTTCAGCCGGGCGCATCAACGGCGCACAGAGGCGTCCGTACGCCCAGCGGAGGCGCCACGCGCCCACCCTCGGCCAGGCCCGCACGCCCCTCCCACCAGGCGCGCACGCCCTCAAGAGCAGCCACGCGCCGCGCCCACCAAACCGCCGGGCGCCCCGTGACCTCCGAGCGCCTCCTCAGACCCTCAGACCCTCAGACCCTCGTGCCCTCAGCCCTTCGGGCCTTACGCCCCCTCCACCCCCGTCACCGGCTGGATGTCGGCCTGCAGTTCGTCCGCGTGTTCGCCGGTCACCAGGTACACCACCCGCTTGGCGACGGAGACCGCGTGGTCCGCGAAGCGCTCGTAGTAGCGGCCGAGGAGGGTGACGTCGACGGCGGTCTCGATGCCGTGCTTCCAGCGGTCGTCCATCAGGTGCTGGAAGAGCGTGCGGTGGAGGAGGTCCATCGCGTCGTCGTCCTGCTCCAGCTGGAGCGCCAGGTCGACGTCCTTGGTGATGATGACCTCGGCGGCCTTGGCCATGAGCCGCTGCGCGAGCTGGCCCATCTCCAGGATCGTGGCGTGGAGGTCGCGCGGGACCGCCCGCTCGGGGAAGCGCAGCCGGGTGAGCTTCGCCACGTGCTGGGCGAGGTCGCCGGAGCGCTCCAGGTCGGCGGACATGCGCAGCGAGGTCACGACGATACGGAGGTCCGTGGCGACCGGCTGCTGCCGGGCCAGCAGCGCTATCGCGCGGGCCTCCAGGTCGTGCTGGAGGTCGTCGACCTTCTGGTCGGCCTCGATCACGTTCTCCGCCAGCTTCAGGTCGGCGTCGAGGATCGCCGTCGTGGCGCGTCCGATCGCCGACCCCACCAGTCGGGCCATCTCGACCAGGCCCTCACCGATCGAGTCAAGTTCCTCGTGGTACGCGTCCCGCATCAGGGTGTCCCTCTCTTACGTGCGTCTGCTCGTGGGTTTCCGAAAAGGCCGTGCCCGAAAGCCGTGCCGCCACACCGACGGTCGTGCTCCCATTCTCCGGAAGCCGTGCCGCCCCTGGGCGATGGCCGCCCTCCGTCCGTCCACGGAAGCCGTACCGCCCTCGGCGATGGCCGCCCTCCGTGCCCGGAGCCGTGCCACCACCTGGTGGTGCCCGCAGCCGTCCGTGCCTGGAAGCCGTACCACCACCCGGCGATGGCGTCCTCCGTCCCCGGAAGCCGTACCGCCCTGTCGGCGACGGACGGGTTCCGCTTCCGGGTGGAAGCCGTGCCGTGCCGTCGCATCTCCGGCCGCCGTGCCCGTGCGAAGGCGCGGCCGCCGTTCCGCCGGGCCGGAGCGGATGCCGGCCCGGGGGGCCCGGATGAACCCCACGCTCCCACGTTCCGACCCGTACGCGTCCGTTTCCGCCATCCCAAATGAACCATCACTGGCTCCAAGGTGAACTCTGGGCGACGAGTGTTCGAGGTCGCCCTTCGAGTGCTGTGGGGATGTCCGACCTCGTGCCTAACCTGGATGCATGGACGTGAACGCGGCGGTCGCCGCAGCGGCAGCGATCGCCGGTGTACTCACCGGTGTCATCGCCATGCTGGCGTTCCGCTTCAGCGAGCGCGAGCAGAAGCGTCCGACCAGGACCTCCCTGCACACCGATCCGGTGCTGCCGCCCGGCGTGGACACCGTGCTCTCCGTGCTCCGCTCCTCCGCCGTGGTGCTCGACGAGGGCGACGGCGTCGTCAAGGCGAGTTCCGCCGCCTACTCCCTGGGGCTGGTCCGCGGTGGGAAGCTCGCCATCGAACCGATGCTCCAGATGGCGCGCGACACCCGCCGCGACGGGGAGATACGGCAGGTCGAGCTGGATCTGCCCCGGCGCGGCACCGGGCGCGGCGAGGCCCTCGCGGTCTCCGCGCGCGTCGCGCCGCTGGGCTCCCGGCTCGTGCTGCTCCTCGTCGAGGACCTCACCGAGGCCCGCCGGATAGAGGCGGTACGGCGCGACTTCGTCGCGAACGTGAGCCATGAGCTGAAGACCCCGGTCGGCGCCCTGTCCCTCCTCTCGGAGGCCGTCATGGGCGCCAGCGACGACCCGGAGGCGGTGGAACGCTTCGCCGGGCGGATGCAGATCGAGGCCACCCGGCTCACCAACCTGGTGCAGGAGCTCATCGACCTCTCCCGCGTGCAGAACGACGACCCGCTGGAGGACGCCGAGCCCGTACGGGTGGACGAGCTGGTCGCCGAGGCCGTCGACCGCTGCCGCCACCAGGCCGGCGCCAAGCAGATCACCATCGCGGCCGGCGGCACCGCCGCGCTGAAGGTCTGGGGCCACCGCGGCCAGCTCGCCGCGGCCCTCGGCAACCTCGTCGAGAACGCCGTCAACTACTCTCCGGCCCGCACCCGCGTCGGCATCGCCGCGCGCAGGGTGTCCGCGCCCGGCGGGGACCTCATCGAGATCTCCGTGACCGACCAGGGCATCGGCATCTCCGACAAGGACAAGGAGCGCATCTTCGAGCGCTTCTACCGCGTGGACCCGGCCCGCTCCCGCCAGACCGGCGGCACGGGTCTCGGACTCGCGATCGTCAAGCACGTGGCGGCCTCGCACGGCGGGCAGGTCACGGTGTGGAGCTCCGAAGGCCAGGGCTCCACGTTCACCCTCAGGCTGCCGGAGGCGGGCGCGTCCCGCGACCGCGCCACGCACCACCCGGACCTCGACGACGAGGACGGACAACCGCACACCGAGTCATCCCCGTACGAATCGCATCCCGCCCCGGAGGTCCTTCCGTGACCCGAGTGCTCGTCGTCGAGGACGAGGAGTCCTTCTCCGACGCCCTGTCCTACATGCTCCGCAAGGAGGGCTTCGAGGTCGCGATCGCGACCACCGGGCCCGACGGACTCGACGAGTTCGAGCGCAACGGCGCCGACCTCGTCCTCCTCGACCTGATGCTGCCCGGTCTGCCCGGCACCGAGGTCTGCCGTCAGCTGCGCAGCCGCTCCAACGTCCCGGTGATCATGGTCACGGCCAAGGACAGCGAGATCGACAAGGTCGTGGGCCTGGAAATAGGAGCCGACGACTATGTCACCAAGCCCTTCTCCTCGCGCGAGCTCGTCGCCCGTATCCGGGCCGTACTGCGTCGCCGCGGCGAGCCCGAGGAGGTCACCCCGGCCGCGCTGGAGGCCGGTCCGGTCCGTATGGACGTCGACCGTCACGTGGTCACCGTCTCCGGCTCCAAGGTCGACCTCCCCCTCAAGGAGTTCGACCTGCTCGAGATGCTGCTGCGCAACGCGGGTCGCGTGCTGACCCGTATGCAGCTCATCGACCGTGTCTGGGGCGCCGACTACGTGGGTGACACCAAGACCCTCGACGTCCACGTCAAGCGCCTGCGCGCCAAGATCGAACCGGACCCGGGCGCCCCGAGATACCTGGTCACGGTCCGCGGCCTCGGCTACAAGTTCGAGCCTTAAGCCATAACCGGTGACAACGACGAAGG
>NZ_LIRK01000111.1 GCF_001419765.1 Streptomyces torulosus | reverse complement strand
GAGCGCGGGCGGGGCCGGGGCGGATCACATCGCCCGGCACCGTGCCCGGAGTTCGCCCTTGACCACTTTGCCGCCGGCGTTGCGCGGCAGTTCGCCGACGAAGTCGACCGTCCTCGGGACCTTGTAGTTGGCCATCTCCCGGCGGGCCCAGGCGATGAGGTCGTCGGCGGTGACGAGGGAGCCGGGCCGGCGGACGACGAACGCCTTGCCGACCTCGCCGAGGCGGGTGTCGGGGACGCCGATGACGGCGACGTCGGCGACGTCCGGGTGGAGGCCGAGGAGCTGCTCTATCTCGGCGGGGTAGGCGTTGAAGCCGCCCACGATGAACATGTCCTTGATCCGGTCGGTGATGCGGAGGTTGCCCGCGTCGTCGAGGACACCGACGTCGCCGGTGCGCAGCCAGCCGTCGTCCGTGACGGCGTGGGCGGTCTCGCCGGGGTCCTCGAAGTAGCCGCGCATGACGTTGAAGCCGCGGACCCGGACCTCGCCGGGGGAGCCGGGCGGCAGCGGGGCGCCCGAGGGGTCCACGACCCGTACCTCGGTGCCGGGGACCGCCCGCCCGGAGGTCGAGGCGATCACCGACGGCTCGTCGCCGCGCCGGCACATCGTGACGATGCCGCTGGCCTCGGACAGCCCGTACGCGGTGAGGACGGTCTCGACGCGCAGCTCCGTGCGCAGCCGTTCGACGAGCCTCAGCGGGACCACCGCGGCGCCGGTGACGACCAGGCGCAGGGCGGAGAGGTCGTAGTCGTCGCGGTCCGGGTGGTCCAGGAGCGACTGGTGGAGCGTGGGCGGGCCCGGGAGGACGGAGACGCGTTCGGCGGCCACGTTGGCCATGGCCGTCTTCACGTTGAACACGGGCTGCGGGATCATCGTCGCGCCCCGCATGAGGCAGGCGATCACCCCGGCCTTGTAGCCGAAGGTGTGGAAGAAGGGGTTGACGATCAGATAGCGGTCGCCCCGGCGGAGCCCGGCGAGCCGGCACCACACCTCGTAGGCGCGCAGGGTCTGGGCGTGGGTGATGACGGCGCCCTTGGGGCGGCCGGTCGTGCCGGAGGTGAAGATGATGTCGGAGGGTGAGCCGCCGTCCAGTGCCGCCGCCCGCGCCCGTACCGTCGCCGCCGGGATGCCGTCGCCGCCCGTGAGGAAGTCCTTCCAGGTGCGGAAGTCGGTGGGGGCGTCGTCGGCGAGGACGACGACCTGTTCCAGGTACGGGAGGCCGGGCAGCGGCCCGCCGCCCACCACCGCCGGGCCCGCCGTCCGCCGCAGCACCCCCTGCCCGGCCGCCCGCCGCAGCGACGCCACGTAGGAGGTGCCGAGGAAGGTGCCGGTGACGAAGAGGATCTTGGCCCGGCTGCGGGCCAGGACGTCCGCGGCCTCGGCGCCCTTGAAGCGGGTGTTGAGCGGGACGAGCGCCGCCCCGGCGGAGACGGCGCCGAGCGCGGCGGTGATCCAGTCCAGGGAGTTGGGCGCCCAGATGCCGACCCGGTCGCCGGGTCGCACCCCGGCCGCGACGCACGCGGCCGCCGCCCGTTCGACGCGTGCGCCGAGGTCGGCGTACGACACGCGTGTCCGCCCCTCGACGACCGCCTCGGTCTCGCCGTACCGCTCGGCGGCGGCGCGGACCAGTCCCGGGATGGTCCCCCACTCCAGGTCACCGCGTACCTCCGCGTCGCCGCGTCCTTCCGAGTCACCGCGCACAGCCCGCCTCCGTACCCGAATCCCAGTAGCTGACTGACCGTCAGATTAGCTGTACGCTGACGGACTGTCAGCAGCGAGCGACGCCCCGGTGCGGAGGTGTGCCCCATGGCTCCCATGGCCGTGCTCAAGGACGCGACAGCGATCGTCGGCATCGGCCAGACCCCCTTCGCCAAACAACTCCCGGAGACGGAACGGGCGTTGGCGTGCAGGGCGATCCTCGCGGCGCTCGACGACGCCGGGATCGCGCCGGACGAGGTCGACGCGCTCGCCTCGTACACGATGGAGGAGACGGACGAGGTGGAGGTGGCCAAGGCCCTCGGCCTCGGCGGCCTCACCTTCTTCAGCAAGGTCGGCTACGGCGGCGGCGGTTCGTGCGCCACGGTCGCGCATCTGGCCGCCGCGATCGCCTCCGGTCAGGCCACGGTCGGTGTCGCCTGGCGGTCCCGCAAACGCGGCTCGGGCCCCCGCCCGTGGAAGAACACCACGGTCCAACTGCCCACCCCCGCCCAGTGGACGAGACCCTTCGGGCTGTTGCGGCCCGCCGACGAGATAGCCATGCTGACCCGCCGCCACATGCACGAGTACGGCACCACCCGCGACCACCTCTTCAACGTCGCGCTGGCCTGCCGCAACCGGGCCAACCAGAACCCGGCCGCGATCATGTACGACCGCCCGCTGACCCGCGAGATGTACATGACCTCCCGGTGGATCAGCGAGCCCCTGTGCCTGTTCGACAACTGCCTGGAGACGGACGGCGCGTTGGCGTGCGTCCTCGTCTCCGCCGAGCGCGCCCGCGACTGCCGGCGCACCCCCGTCTACGTCCACTCCGCCGCCCAGGGCCTGCCCGCCCAGCACCACGGCATGGTCAACTACTGGAACGACGACCCACTGACCGGCCCCGCCTGGACCGCCGCCCGGCATCTGTGGAAGCACGCGGACCTCACCCCGGACGACATCGACGTCGCCCAGATCTACGACGCCTTCACCGCCCTCATCCCCCTCTCCCTGGAGGGCTACGGCTTCTGCGCCCGCGGCGAGGGCGGCGCCTTCACGGAGGGCGGCGCCCTGGAGATCGGCGGCCGGCTCCCCCTCAACACCTCCGGGGGCGGCCTCAGCGAGGCGTATGTGCACGGGTTCAACCTGATCACCGAGGGCGTACGGCAGCTGCGCGGCACGAGCACCGCCCAGGTGCCCGGCGCCGCGGCCTGCCTGGTGACGGCGGGCGAGGGCGTACCGACCTCGGCCCTGCTGCTGCGGAACTGAGAAGACCGGGGAGTTGACGGAGCTGAAGGAGTTGAGGGCATGCTGACACCCGTCGTGGATGCCGACGGCACCCCGTTCTGGGAGTACGCCGCCCGGGGCGAACTGCGGGTCCAGACCTGCGCCGACTGCGGCGAGCCGCGCTTCCCGCCCCGGCCCTGCTGCCCGCACTGCCGGTCCTTCGACCACGAGTGGCGGCCCCTGAGCGGCCGGGGCCGCATCTGGTCGTACGTGCTGCCGCACCCCCCGCTGCTCCCGGACTACGCCGAGCAGGCCCCGTACAACGTGATCCTCGTCGAGCTGGCCGACGCCCCGCGCATCCGGCTCGTCGGCAACCTGGTGAGCGAGGCGGGGGCCCGCCTGGACTCCGTGCCCGCCGACCGCATCCGCATCGGGGCCCGCGTCCAGGCCGTGTTCACCCCGGAGGGCCTGCCCCAGTGGGTTCTGGAGCGCCCGTGACCGTACGCCTGACCACCGACAAGGACACGGGTGTCGCGCTGCTGACCCTGGACCGCCCGGAGAAGCTCAACGCGATCGACGCGGACATGGCCGACCGACTGGGCCGGATCTGGCGGGAGTTGCGGTTCGACGACACCGTGCGGGCCGTCGTCGTCACCGGCGCGGGCGGGCGGGCCTTCTGCACGGGTCTGGACCGCGACACGGCGGCCGAGGTGCCGCAGCCCAGCTCCCCCTACGCGATAGACGATCCGCTGCTCTCGATCGGCCCGAAGGCGAACGACCTCTGGAAGCCGGTGATCGCGGCCGTCGACGGCATGGCCTGCGGGGGCGCGTTCTATCTGCTGGGCGAGGCGGAGTTCGTGATCGCGGGCTCGACGGCCACGTTCTTCGACCCCCACACCACGTACGGCATGGTCAGCGCCTTCGAGTCGATCCTCATGGCCCAGCGGATGCCCTTCGGGGAGGCGACCCGCATGGCGCTGATGGGCACCGCCGAGCGGATGTCGGCGCGCCGGGCGTACGAGGTGGGCCTGGTGTCGGAGGTGACGGAACCGGGCGAGGCGGTGGCGGCGGCCCTGCGGTGCGCGGAGGTCGTCGCCGGGTGTCCGACGGAGGCCGTGCAGGGCACGGTACGGGCCTGCTGGGCGGCCCAGGAGGCGGCGCGGACGCATGCCCTGACGCACGCGCCGCACCTGATCTCGCTGGGCAACCTGCCCGCCGACCGGCAGTCCGAGCTGTTCGCGGGACGCCGGCCGGGCGGGTTCCGGGTGCGCTGAGCCCCGACGGGGCGGCTCAGAAGGAGGAGCGCTCCAGGTCGGTCAGCTTGCAGCTGCCGCCGCTCGCGCCACCGTCCTCGACCGCGCCGGCGGGCGCCTTCACGTCGATGGTGGCGGACTCGCCCGGCGGCACCGAGGGGATGAGGTTGTCCTCGGCGGTGTGCAGCACGCTGCCGCTCGCGTCCGTGAACTCCAGGTCGAACGTGTAGGAGTACGTGGCGGTGGAGCTGCTGTTGGTGGCGCGGACACGGGAGACGAGACCGTTGTCGTAGGTGCAGGTCTCGATCTTCAGATCCCTGGCGGCGCCGCGCTTGGAGCTCGACGAGCCGCCGGTCCCCACGGTGCTGCTGCCGCCCGAGGTGGACGAGGAACTGCTGTCGGAACCACCGGAGCTGCTGGAGCCGCCGCTGGAGCTGGACGAGCTGGACGAGGACGAGCCGCCCGAGCAGCCGCCACCGTGGGAGCCGCGGGCTCCGGTGAGGGCGATGACGGCGACACCAAAGACGGCGACGGCACGGATATGACGGGACTTCACGTGTTCAACCCCCGTTGAAACGTTGCGAAATGAGTGCCCAAATGGCGAAACGCCAGCACAATGCTGGCAGGTGCACGCCACGATAGCAGCGATTCGACCACGGCTTTCGGGGCAAGCGATTGCCCTCCGGGGACGGGGACGGACTTGTGACGCCGACCGCCGGGCTGCCACGCGGAGCGCCGACGTGCCGCCCTCATACAGGGCGGGAGCGAACGGCCCCAGAGGGGCCGCGCCCCTCAGAACATGGTGTTGTCGTTCGCCGAGGTCTCCGGCACGTCCTGGATCACGTCCCAGTGCTCGACGATCTTGCCGCCGCGCACCCTGAAGAGATCGATGATCGCCTGCCCCCGCTCCCCCGGCGCGTTCACGTAGTGGCTGTGGACGGCCACGAGGTCACCCTCGGCGATGACCCGCTTCGGGTCGACCTTCAGCTGCGGGAACTGCTCGAAGTACGCGCCCAGTCCGACCTTCACACCCTCCACGCCGTCCGCGATGTTGGGGTTGTGCTGGTGGTACTCCGGACCCCAGTACTTGTCGATGGCGGACAGGTCCTTGTCCACCAGAAGCTGATCGAAGGCCCGGGTGACCAGCTTCTTGTTGTACGCGGTGAGCCATCGGGGGCCCGGCTGCTCGGTGCGCGGCCGACTCTCCGTGGAGAACATGTCATTGCCGTTGGCCGTCGTCTCCGGGACGTTCTGGCCTACGTCCCAGTGTTCGGCGATCTTCCCGCCCTGGAAGCGGAAGATGTCGAAGACGGCGGTGCCGCGGGTGCCGGGGACCAGGACGACGTTGGAGTGCACGAGCACCATGCTGCCCTCGGAGGTCACCCGCTTGATGTCGTACTTGGCGTCCGGGAACTGCTGGGCGATGACGGTGCCGAGGTTCTTCAGCGTCTCGGCGCCGTCGGGGGCGAGCGGGTTGTGCTGGATGTAGTCGGGCCGTACGTAACGGTCCACGACCTCCGTGTCACCTTCCTCGAACACGCCCTTGAGGACCCGGACGGCGACGGCCTTCTGATGGTCGAGGCGAGCGGCGTCGCCGTGACCGGCGTGCTGCACGGAAGCTGACGGAGCCGCCGCCACGGCGGGTACGGCGACGAGGGGCGAGGCGAGGGCGACAGCCGCGAGCGCGGCGACGAGGGTCCGGCGAGCAGACATGGTGGGGGACACGATGCTCCGATCTGGGGATCTTGAGAGTTCAAGCTTGCGCCCCCCAAAGGAAAGCACTAACTATCAGTTAGTGCAATGCTGTCGAGGTCTTCGAGCGGCAGCCCGTGAGATGGCGGTGAAGGCCAGGAGGTGTGCGGCCGAGCCCTCGCCGACGTCGGTGTCGGCGTACGCGGTGCCTCGTCAAACTCGGTGCCGAGCTGCGGCGTTCGGCACTCGTAGACTGCGCGGCCATGACACAACGATGGCCCTTCGTCCACCACGTCACCTTCATCGCCTCGGACCTTGAGGCGAGCACCCGCTTCTACACCGCCGCGCTCAAGCCTCTCGGTGTGGTCGGGGAAGCGGCTGACGGTGGAGCGGAGTTCTGGGAGGAGGAGCTGGACACTCCTTCCTTCGGCCTGTACCCCGCGGGCGACGCCACGGTGACCCGGGGCGCGCACATCGCGTTCACCGCACGCGACCGAGCCTCGGTCGACGCCTTCTACGAGGCCGCCCTGGCCGCCGGTGGCACATCCCGGCACGAACCCCGGCTCTGGCCCGAGTACCGCGCCTATTGCGCGTTCGTGGACGACCCGGACGGCAACACCGTGGAAGCGGTGTACAAGGAGCAGGCGTAGGTCAGTTGGGCGCGGCCGGGAGGCGTCGTGTTCCCCGGCCGTCACCCGCGCCGCTCAGTCGGACAGTGATGGCGCTCCCGAAGGCGCACGGCCCCCGTCGGCCGGCGGGTACTGAGCACGGTGAACACCCCCGCGACCGCGGTCTGGTCTGGCTCGTCGAGGAACTGCGTTCGACGTGGAGTTCGCCCGGCTGCGGGACGAGGGCGCGTCGGCCCGCGCGTCTCGGCCCGCCGCTCCCTCGGCCGGCTCGACGGGCCTGATCGTGGACGAGGGCCGTCGCGTCAGTCGTGGGTGGAGTCGAGGTGCCAGACCGTGGCCTTGTCCAGCTTCACCGAGCCGTTCTCGGCGAAGACCTGGACTCCCTGGCTGGCGGGGTCGGGGAAGATCTGGTCGGTGATCACCGCTTCGCCGCTGCCGCCGAAGACCTCGACGGACGACCAGTCGACGAGGACCCGCAGTTTGATCTTTCCGTTCACCGCCTTCAGGGGCGCGGTCTGGATGCCGGGGAAGGTGCTGCCGAAGTCGACGGCGCCGGAGCGGGTGCGGTCGACGTACAGCTCCTGGGTCGTGGTGTCGTAGCCGATGACGGTCTCCTCGCCCCCGGCGCCGGTGCGCACCTTGAGCCCGAAGCGTGCGGCGTCCTTGACGGAGAACATGGCCTCGATGTCGAGCGCCTTGCCGTCCGCGGCGGGACCGACCAACGCCTTCGAGGTGTTCGTCACGGTGCCCGGGGTCGCGGTCGCCGGGGCCTGCCGCAGGGACTTCACGCTGCTCACCGGCTCACTGGTCAGCCGGACCCGGCCGTCGACGGTGCGCAGCGCCATCTGGCGGGGGATGCTCTGCGCTCCGCGCCAGGGGGAGGTGGGGACGGCGCCGGCGTAGTCCCAGTTGCTCATCCAGCCGATCATGTACCGCTTGCCGCCCGGGGCGTCCTCCCAGGAGACGGCCGCGTAGTAGTCCTGGCCGTAGTCGGCCCAGTGGGCGCGCCGCAGCACGGAGAGGGCGGGGGAGTCGGCGGCGGTGAACCGGTCGGCGAGGATGTGGCCCCAGCCGCCGGTGTTCATGTCGACGAGTTGGATCCGCGCCTTCTTGCCGCGATAGGGGCGCATGTCGAAGGAGGCCCAGTCCAGCTTCTCGCTGTCGGTGCCGGTCGCGCTGCGGACGACCTGGCCGTCGACGATCAGGTTGACGGAGGTCTCCTGGGAGCCGGGCCGGGCCCGGGTGTCGGACAGCGTGATCTGGTCGACGTTGATGTGGCCCCAGCCGCCCGTGTTGTCGTCGACCACTCTGATCCGCGCCTTCTTGCCGGCGAGGTCCCGGACGTCCCAGGAGGCGGCTTCGAGTGCCTCGGCGTCCTTCCCGGTGGCGCTGCGGACGACCTGGCCGTCGACGAGGAGTTCGAGGGCGGTGGGGGCGGCGGAGCCGACGGGGTGGTTGCCGCCGCCGATGAGGAAGTTGACGTACCTCTTGTCGAGGGTGAACTCGGGCGAGGTGAGCGTGCCGGTGCCGGCGTCGCCGTTCAGGAAGGTGTTGACGAGGCCGCCGCCCTGGAAGCCGGAGACCTGCTGCTGACCGGGAAGCGTGCCGGTGGCCGGGGCCGGGCCGAACGCGTCGCCGGTCGTCGTCCAGTCGCCGTAGGCGCCGCCGTCGAAGTCGGCGAGGACCTTCCCGGGCTGGTGCGGGTGCCGGCCGCCGCCGACCTTGAAGTTCAGGTACGGACTGTCGACGGTGAAGGGGGGCGAGGTGAGGGTGCCGGTGGTGGCGTCCCCGGAGTGGAAGCTGTTGGCGAGACCCTTGCCGTCGAAGCCGGTGACGTTCTGCTGACCGTCGAGCGTCCCGGCCGCCGGTCCCGGCCCGAACGCGGTGCCCGTGGCCGTCCACGAACCGAAGCCGGTGCCCTCGAAGTCCTGGACGACGGTCCCGGCGGGCGGGGTGTAGGTGCCGTCCTCGTCGGCGGTGAACTTCGTGCCGTCGAAGTCGCCGATGAAGTACTGGGCCGCCGAACCGCCCGCGATACCACCGGGATTGAGGTTCACGACCAGGACCCACTTGACGTTGTTCGCGTCCCCGTCGACGGCGAGGGGGAACAGATCGGGGCACTCCCACACACCGCCCGTCGCGCCGACCGGGCCGAACTCGCTGAGCTGCGTCCAGTCCTTGAGGTTCTTGGAGGAGTAGAACCGCACCTTGTGCTCGGCGGACAGCGACACCGTCATCAGCCAGCTCTTGGTCGGCGCGTACCACTGGACCTTGGGGTCGCGGAAGTCGCGGGATCCGATGTCGATGACCGGGTTGCCCTGGTACTTGGTCCAGGTGCGGCCGCGGTCGGTGCTGTAGGCGAGCGCCTGGGACTGCACGCCGGTGGTTTTGTCGTGGCGGGTGTAGATCGCCACCATGGGCGGGTTCTTCCTGGTGCCGAACCCCGTGGTGTTGTCCGTGTCGACGACGGCGCTGCCGGAGAACACCATCTCCTTGTCGTCGTGCGACAGGGCGAGCGGCAGCTGCGTCCAGTGCACGAGATCCGTGCTCACGGCGTGGCCCCAGGACATGTCGCCCCAGGAGTTGCCGCTGGGGTTGTACTGGTAGAAGAGGTGGTACTCGCCCTTGTAGTACACAAGGCCGTTGGGGTCGTTCATCCAGTTCTGCTCCGGAGTGAAGTGGAACTGGGGACGATAGGTCTCGGAGTACGGCGGGGCGTCGGCCGCGGTGGCCTGAGGGGTGAGCAGGGCGGCGGACAGGCCGCAGACGGCAGCCGCCGCCGCGATCATCCGCCCGCGGGCAGGCCGGTGTACACGTCCAGAGCTCATGGCGTCTCCTGTGCTGCGGCGCCCACGCAGCACAACCTGCGGCGGGCGGCCCGACGATGTGGCGCCCTGGCCCGCGCTGTCGTCCACACCGCCGACCAGAGAGTGTCAGCGTTGACATATGTCAACGCTGACATCGAGTGGCCCGATGATGAGCGCCACCCGGCCAACACGTCAATGGTTCGAACCGGATTGCCGGTTCACGGCCCATCCGGCGAGGGGATACCCGCATGTCTCGGCGCGGCGGAACTTACGGTTTGTGGACTTACGGTTTGTGGGTGACCCAGAGCAGTTCCGCCGGCCAGCGGTGTGCCCAGTCGGGTGGGTCGGTCTCGTTGTAGCCGTTGGGGGTTCCGGGTTCGGGCCGCGGCTCGATGAGGTCGTCGATGACGAGACCCGCGCCGCGCAGCACCTTGACCCAGTCGCCGTACGTGAGCTGATAGCTGGTCGCACCGTCACCTTCGGCGATGCTGTTCAGCCCGAAGTAGTCCTTCTGCAGCGTCGTGGTCACACGGCTGGCGGCTTCGTCGTAACAAGCCTCGAACCATGGGCTGGCGACGTTGAACACCAGGCGCCCGCCTCGGACCAGGACGCGTGCGGCCTGCGGGACGGCCAGGTGCGGGGGCGCCCAGCTGAGCCCACCGAAGTCGCAGAACACCAGGTCGAAGCTGTCGTCGGCGAAGGGGAGTCGTTCGGCGGCGCCCTGCACCAGCGGGTAGCGGACCGCTCCCATCGCGTCGGCCGCCGCGGCGAGTTGGGCTTCGGACAGGTCGAGCCCGACCACGGTGGCGCCCTCGGCGGCGAGCGCCCTGGACCACTGGCCGGCACCGCAGCCGAGTTCGAGGACGCGCTTGCCGGTGACGTCGCCCAGCGCGCCCAGGTGGGCGTCGGGGACGGAGTACATGCCCCACAGCCGGGGTGCGGCGCCGATCTGCGGGTCGTGTCGCTGCTGGTAGGCGCTGCTGATCCGGTTCCAGAGCCGCCGATTGGCGGGAATGCTGTCCACGCGCCGACTCCAGCACCGGGTGCCGGGGGCGGTCAACCGGATTAGACGTCATCTCATTTGGTTAGTCTGTGATAGCAGACGAGGGTGCACGCGATGCTCGTGAAGGCGAGGAAGTGCTCGCCTTTGCGCTCGTAGCGTCGGTGGAGACGGCGGCATCCGGCGCGCCAGGACATGGTCCGTTCGATGGTCCACCGGTGGCGGCCCAATCGCTGCGAGGTCTCGATGCCCTTGCGGGTGATGTGGTGGGTGATGCCGCGTTGCCGTAACCAACGCCGCAAGTAGGAGTAGTTATAGCCCTTGTCGGAGTGGAGTGACCGCTGCTCACGTGGCGGGGCGGAAGACGACAGCGGTGCCCAGAGCGGTGTCGGCCGGCACGAACATGTCGCCGGCTGGTGTCTCGCGAACGGGGAGCCCGTTGCGGCGCAGCAGGTCGCGAGTGAGGGCGAGGTCACGTACGACGACGGTGTAGCCAACGAGCGCCGGGAGCGCGGGGGGCCGCTCGCCCGGCAGGGCGGTCGCCAGACCCGAGCTGGGCACGAGTTTCAGGGCGGCACCATCGAGGTCGAAGACATGAGCGGGCCCTTCCTGCCGTGCCGACCGGCCGAGGTACGTCTCGTACCGCCGCCGAACCGCGACCAGTTCCGGGTCGGCGACGCAGAGCATCGCCTCGACGAGCTCGACGGCGCCGTTGGGGTGATCGAGGCGGCGGGCGCCTTGGACGTCCGGGTCCAGGTCGGCGACGAAGCCCACCCGCCCCTCTGCGACCGTGCCCGGCCTGACATCGGGCCCCTCACCGTCGATCTCCAGGTAACGGACCGTCTCCACCGGGGCTTTTGCACCCTCGGGTGCGGCTCGCCGCACTGTGTTGACCCCGCCGTGCCGTACGCCGGCGGCGGTCAGGCGCCCGGCTACCTCATCGATGACGGGCGACGAAAACATGAGGATGTGTACCCCCTGGAAGCGGTCCAGGCACGCGGCCAGGTTGGCGCTGGTCTCGCCGATTCGTTCCACTAGCAGGGATAACACCTCGGTCGGCGCCTCCAGGGGAACGAGGTGTGCGTCAGCCGGCAGGCTTCCGGCGTCTCCTTCCTTCACCCATGTCGCGAGTTCGAGGAAGGAACTCGGGAAATCCGCATGAGTGTTGGCGGCGCCGAAGGGTTCGGGCGCCGCGCCCTCCCGTCGGGACATCGCCGGACAGCTGGGCGGTGGCATGACGAACCCCAGCCGCTCGTACAGGCTGATCGCTTGAGCCATGTTCTCGACGATGTGGCCCACGTGGTGGATGCGGGCAGTGTCGTGTCCCATAGCCGTCACCGTAAGGAAGGGGCAATCACCGGTCAACGCACAGCAGAGTGGGGCCACCATGTGCCACTGGCGCACTCGACGATCCACTGGATCTCTACTGCACCAGCGCGTACGTCGGTCAACCGACGTTGTTTCGACCAAAAGAGACGATGTCTCAGGGGCCACAGTCGGCTTTCGCCTCGCCCCCGCCCTGGCTCGGCCCATGATCCGCCGGACGCCCCCTGGCTGTCGCGGGTCAGGACGTCGGTGACGGCGCGTAGTGGTGGGCAAGGTTGGTGGCGAGGTCGCTGAGGTGAGCCCTGGCTTCGGTGGGGCCGTGCACGGTGATGGCGCTCCCGAACGGCAGGAGTTCTCGCACGTCCTCCAGACGTAGGAAGCGGATCGTCACCTTGTGGCCGGCGGCGGACCGGGCGGTGGCCGCCGCGTCCTCATGGTCGACCCGGACGAGTCGTTGGCCGAAGATCCGTTGCGCTCGCTCGATCTGGGTCTGGTCGATGGTGGCGCTGACCTCTACCGCGTGGTTGCGTTCCCACTGGTCAACGAGCGCTGCGGCGACGGTGGCCAGGGTCTGGTCCTCGCGGATCCGTCGTGGCTGGTCGACTTCCTTCCACGCCGTGATCCGTTCGAGCCGGTACATCCGTGGCTCTCGGGCACGGTCGGCGACGAGGTACCAGATGCCGGCCTTGGCGAACAGTCCGTAGGGATCCACGACCCGGCCGCGTGGGCATGACTGGCGCGGGCTATCGTACTCGATCCGTAGTCGGCGACCTCGCCGCACCGCGCCGATCAGCGAAGCCGGGGTCATGTCGGAGGCTTGTCCCTGACGCCAGGGACGGCTGTCCACGTGCACCACGTCAGTGAGCGGCAGGAGCTCATCGACGCGACGTGGCTGTGCAGCGGCGATCTTGGAGAGAGCGCGCCGACTTTCGACCGAGGCGTCGAGCTCCGCGCGTTGCTTCTCGTCCAGCCCGGTGAGCGACAGATGATCACGCTCGCCCGGTGTGAGTCGCGTGAGGTCGAACCCGGACCCGGGCAGCATGGTCACGCCTCCGAGGCGGCCCCGTTGCGCGGTCACCGGCAGGCCGGCGTCGCGGAGCCAGTTCAGGTCCCGGGTGATGGTGCGAAGTGACACCCCGAGCGCCGAGGCGAGTTCCTGCGTGGTCACGGCATCCCTCGATGCGAGGAGCAGCATCAGGGAGAAGAAGCGATCCGGGGTCACACACCTATTTTTCCGCGAAATTGCGACAGGATGCGGCGCATATCCCGGTCAGGCTGGCGGACGCGTACCTCCGACCTGCGAGAAGGAAAACCCATGACCACATCCGTCGTGTCCATCGTCTACGTGAACGACGCTCCCGCCGCGGCCCGCTTCTACGGCGACCTCCTCGGCATGAGCCCCTCGTTCGAGACACCGGGCTACATCACCTTCGCCCTCGGGCCGGGCGCCGACCTCGCCGTCTGGTCCGGCCAGTTCGAGGACCTGTCACCGGACGTCCCGCGCACCAGCGAGGTGTGCCTGGCCGTTGCCGGTGGCCCCGACGACATCAACGCGATCTTCAAGCGGTGGCAGTCCAAGGGGGTCACGATCCTGTCCGAGCCGCATGATGCGGGGTACGGCCTGACCTTCCTCGCGGCCGACCCCGACGGCAACCGTATCCGCGTGGCACCGCGGGGCTGAGGCCGCGATGCGGCAGGCGCGCACGACGGGTGTGGCGCCTGCCGTCGTCTGCCTTTGAGGACGACGAGTGCGCCACGCGAGTGCGCCCCTGAGCGTCGAGCGGCCGCAGGCGGCTCGCGAAGGTGTCAACCGCTTGAAGCAGTGGCGGGGCATCGCCACTCGATACGAGAAGACCGCCACCATCTACCTGGCCGGACTCCACATCGCAGGCATCTTCCTCTGGTCCGCCCGGTGATCCAATGGGGACTACGATCTGGCGATCTCTTGCCGGAGCTGGTGGGTGAAGCGACGCAGGAGGTCCAACGTCTCTCGGAACTCGGCCCGGCGGTCGTCCCTGCCGTCGGTGGGCCGGGTGCTCCAGACCCGACGCGCGAGAGCATCGGCGAGATCGACGGTGTCGCTGGCACAGAGCAGGTAGAGGGCCGAGCGGGCTTCCTGCATCTGGTTCGCCAACTCATTGGCTCCGGGACCGTCGCCACTCAGCTGTGTTTCCTTCAGGTAGTCCAGCAGCTGAACCACGGCCGTGTCGAAGCCGATCCCGGCTTTGAGCTTCTGCTCGCGGAGCCACATGCGATCCTGTCGGCGCGCGGTGAACCACGAACCGAACACCGCCCCTATGAGGCCGATAGCGGCCCCGATGGCCACGGACAGGATGTTCTCCACGGTCAGCTCCCCCCTCGACGTACAGCGCAGCCAGGCTACAGAGGCCGCCGGAGGCGCCGCACTCGACGAGCACCCTCACATGCCAAGGGTTCGGTGATCCGAACGAAACGGCCTAGCCGAACGCGCCGCTCTTGGCACCGTCGAGGAAAGCACGCCAGCCAGCAGGGGTGAGATGGAGGAGCGGGCCGTAAGGGTTCTTGCTGTCGCGGACGGCACGGCCGCCGGTGGAGGTGGGGGCGACTTCAACGCAGTTGCCCTCCCCTCCGGAGTGCGAGGACTTCCGGAAGTGGCCTATGACCTCGGTCACGATGCGTCTTCCTTGCTACGTCGCAGTGCGCTGCGAATCAGCAGCGCACTGGCATCGGGTGCCAGTGCTGCCGATCGTAGATGGTCGTGCGCATGGGCGTAAGCCGCGAGGTCCTCGGGTGCCTCCAAGACAGAAGTGCCCCGCAGGTTTTCCAGAGTTACGGCTTCGACGATCGGCTCGGATTCGAAGCTGAAGGAGGAGAAGGGATCAGTCAGGCCCGCCACCGCTCCCGCGCTGAACGGCAGGACCTGCACGGTGACATTCTTCCGCTCGCCTACCTCGAGAATCCTGGAAAGCTGTTCCCGATGGAGGTCAGGGCTCACTGCCGGGTGGGCGATCACCGCTTCCCAGATGATGACGGCGTACGTTGCCCCGCCCTCCTCGATCTTCGCTTGCCTCCCCGCACGCACCTTCACCAGATGGGCGATCCGGTCAGGGGCGATGTAGTGAGGAGTCGCCGAGATGACCGCCTCCGCATAGGCCGGGGTTTGCAGAAGCCCTGGCACCAGAACCGGGGACCACTCACGGATGTACGTTGCGTCGTCCTCCAACGCGATGTGGTCGAGGTAGTCCGGCCGTAGGTGCTCCGCGTGTTCGAGCCACCAGCCACGGTTCTTGGAGTGCTTGGCCAAGTCCTCCAGCTTGTCGCGGACGTCCTGGTCCGCAATGCCGTACGCATCCAACAACAGCCGCACCTCGATGACTCGGGGTGTCGCATGCCCCGTCTCAATGCGGCTGATCCTTGCCTGACTTGACGCGATCACTTCGGCGGCCTGCGGCTGATCCACCTTGGCGGCCTGCCGATACGTCCTGAGCGCCGAACCCAAGCGCCTACTGCGCACGGTCGGCCGTCCACCTGCGGGCATGGGCACCCCCCTCTCCACCGGCAACCATGCCACGCCCGGCTCACCCAGAGAGCGGCACCACTCCATCGAGTGACACTCATGCATGTATTCAGTCGTTGTCATTGCACGAGTCGCGAATCTGCCCCTAGCTTCCAAGCACGCGCCGCCCTTCAGCGGCCGGTGTTGACGACACGTCAGGGGGTCTCCTCGTCATGCCCGCACTCGCCCCTCGCCCTTCCCGCCCGCGCCGTGACTCCTTCCGCATCCCCAAGCGCAGACGGCACGTCCCCGAGGCTCGGGCCGAGGTGCGGCGGATCCTCAAAGACTGGGCGGTCAATGGTGAACTCACCGACGACATCGCCACCGTGGCCACCGAACTCGTCACCAACGCCGTACGGCACTGCCAGGTGCCCCTCGCCGAGATCGAGGTGACCCTCTCGATCCGGGGCTGCGGCCTGCTCTTGGAGGTGGCGGACCCGGACCGCGGGCGGCTCCCGGCGCCGCGCCCGGAACCCGGCCCGGAGGCCGACGGCGGCCTCGGGCTCGTGCTCGTTGCCGCGCTGGCGGAGCGGTGGGGGTGCGAGGCGCGGCCGTTCACCAAGTCCGTGTGGGCCTACTTCCTCGTGCCCTCGGAGTCCGGGTGCGACCAGTAACCCTGCCGCCGCTCAGCCCCGCACGCGGCCGGTGGCGCCGCTGGGCCGCGCGCTCGGAACGGCATCGCGCCGTACACGGCCGCTGGCTGCCGCCGCTCCCCCGCGAACCGTGCTGGGAGCCCGCGCGTCCCCACAGGAATGCGCGCCCCGAGGAGCCGGTGCACGCGGAACGGGATCTCGTACGGCCTTACGTGGCCGCCTACTTGAGGGAGGAGCAGCCGAGATGGGCATGAGCGAGGGAGAGCCGGGGGCGCGGCCCGAGCAGCCGGACCCGGTCAGTGCCACATTCCACGCGTGGCTCGACCACGTCCTCGTCTGCGACGACGGCTGCCGCGTCCCGGCACGCCACTGCTACCACTCGGCTCTGCTGGGCGACCACCACCGCGAGGCCACGAGAGCCGAGAGAGCAGCGCGTCCCCGGCGATGAACCGACGGCAATGCGGCATGCGTCGGCGACGCGGACCGACGACGCCAGGCGTCAGAGCGGCGGTCTCGTACCCGAGGGACTTGTGCGCCCCGGTGATGACGGTCGTCGTCATGCGTCCACTCTCGGCCCGCGCGCGTCACGAACGACCTCCACACCGACGGCCCCCTGCCCCCTGCCCCCGGCGCCCGGCCTGCGATCCACGCCGTAGTGCCAGGAGGCCGACCCGCACTCCACAAACCGAGTAGAGACGCTCAAGCGGGCCATGTACGGCCGAGCCTCGTTCCGACTCCTCCGGATACGCATTCTCACCCGGCCATGATCTTCGTTACTGCAGCCGGGCCAGCCATGCCGACTCACCAGGCTTGACACGTTCCGCGTCTCGTGGTCGACCAGGACGAGGCCGCCACCATGCGGATTCTCCGCGTGCACGGGCGGGCTCGGCCTTGCACCGAGCCCACCGCTCCCACTCCACCCGTTCCTGATCGCTCGCTGTGACGCTCACCCGGTTCGGCGTACGTCGTTGCCCGCGAACGTCAGGAACAGCGGAGCCGGACCTGTGTCACGCCATTGGCTAGCGCTGCAGTGTCAGTACCCCCGGGCGGTACGGCAGGAGGCCGTAGTCCCCGCCCTCGCTGCTGGGGTCGCGCCCCTGGTAGAGGAACTGCAGGTTGCAGGGGTCAATGGTCTTGGTCTGGTCGGGGTTGGTGCGAACCAGATCGCCGTGGCTGATGTCCTTGGTCCAGGTCGCGCCGCTGTTGGCACTGCCGGCGAAGGGGCTGGTCACGGTGTTGGCCTGCGGTGACGGTGTCCAGGTGCCGTTGAGGCTGGTGGCCGTGAACGCGCGGAAGTAGCGACCGTACCCGGTGTAGTTCTGGGCCTCGACGATCATGACGTACTGGTTCTGGCCCTGGACCTTGTAGACCTCCGGCGCCTCGAACAGGTCGAGCGATGATTCGCTCATGATCTTCGTGTACGAACCGAAGGTGCCCGGGAAGTTGCCGATGGGCATGCTGGCGCGGTAGATGCCGCCCTCGTCGTCGGCGAAGAACATGTACATGTTCGTGTCATCGCCGATGAGGGTCACGTCGAGGGGGCCCCTCTTGCGGGTCGTGCCGTCGGGATTCACAACGTCCGGGAGGGTGGTCGTGAAGAGATCCTGCTGCGGGCCCCAGCCGTTGGGGTTGGTGGGGTCGGTCGAGGTGCGGTAGGAGAAGGTGTAGGGCCAACCCCCGTTGTAGGCGAGCACCCAGAGGTTCTTCGGGGCGAAGTAGAACAGCGTCGGCGCGATGCCGTCGAAGGGGATCGTGGTCTGGGTGGCGGTGGCCATGTCGGACCAGTTCGTGAAGGGGCTGAAGGTCATCAATCCCCAGCGCCCATCGTTACCGGCGAGGTTGTTGTGCGACGTGGCGTAGACGACGTGCTTGCCGTTGTAGACGACGTTGGTGAAGTCCTTGAGCGCGGACCACCCCGCCTTCGGCTGCGCCAGCGGGCCGGTCGAGTTCCACCGGTAGGTCGACGGAAGAGCACACGCGTTGCTCGCCCCGGCCAGGCCGGTCCACTTCTGGTTGGCGCCGCCGGTGCACGACCAGAGCTGCGCCACTGTGCCGTTGGCCGAACCCCAGCCCGCGGCTTCCAGGCACAGCCCGGACCGCACGCCGACGATCGTGCCGTCGGAGTTCACCCGCCACTGCTGGTTGTCACTGCCGGTGCACGACCAGATCTGCACCGCGGTCCCGTTCGTGGTACCGCCGCCCCGGGCATCCAGGCACTTGTTGCCGTACACGGTCAGCTGGTTGCTGTCCGTCAACGTCCACTGCTGGTTGACTCCACCGTGGCAGTCCCAGATCTGGACGTTCGCGCCGTCGGTCTGGCTGAAGCCCGACACGTCGAGACACTTGCCGGAAGCAACACCGCGCACGTCGCTGGTGGTGGCCGCCTGGGCCGGGCTGGCGACGAGCAGCGCCGCCAACGCGGCCAGGGCCGCGACCGCGGCGGCGAGCACCGCGGACGGGCGTCTGCGGCTGAAACTACGTCTGTGCATAAGGACCTCGTCATCCTTGAGCAAGCGACACCGGTTCGGCCCGTCAGAGGCTGTCCGGAGGCGGTGTGGTGCGGCCCTGAAGTGTTCGATATCGCGAACACGGGTCGAAGTGTCGAGCAACTGGATCATAGGGTTCCGGTGGTCAGCGTCAATACCTGTCGCAAAACTCGCGGGCAGAAACGTTCGCAGGCTGAAACCGGAGGGCTTCAAGTCCCGTGGTGGTACGAGTCTTCGGCGTGAGGATCAGGTAGCGGTGCGGGCGCGGGCTTGGTGATCATTACGGATCCCGACCGGGTCGCTCACCCGAGCCTCTGGCTCGACTCGGTGCCCGACCAGGCCTTGCGGCGGCGTGCGGCTACCGGTCGTCCGCCCAAGCTGGACGACGCCCAGGTCGAGACCGTCCGGACCGTGTTGGAGAGAGAACCCCAAGCCCATGGTTTCGAGGCCGATCTGTGGACCCTGGAGCGAGTCGGCGCCGTCGTGGAGCGCGTGACGGGAGTGGTGCTGTCAAGGGCGTCGGTGTGGCAGTTGCTGACCGGCCGTCTCGGACGGAGTCTGCAGCGGCCTGAGCGGCGGGCGGTCGAGAGGGACGAGTCAGAGATCGCCCGCTGGATCGCGCACGAGTGGCCGCGGATCAAAGTCGCCCCGGACGCCCGAGCCGCCCTCCACGCCGTGGACCCGGGCGGGACGCCCACGCGCCCCGCCCTCAGCTCGTGCGGGCCGTCGCCCTCAGCTCGTGCGGGCCGTCCCCGTCCCCTTCTCCGCGTCCAGCGCGTACACACAGCGGTCCTTGCTGCACGCGTACACCACGCCGTCCTTGACCACCGGGGAGCCGGTGATCTCCCCGCCCGTCGCGAGCTTCCACCGCAGGCGTCCGTCGTCCGCCTTCAGCGTGTAGAGGAGGTGGTCGGTGGAGCCGAAGTGGATGCGGCCCTCCGCCACCGACGGGGCGCCGACGATCTCGCCGCCCGCCTGGAAGCGCCACTTCGGCGTGCCCGTGACCGCGTCGAGGGTGTAGAGCCCCTTGCCGCTGCCGACGTGGACATGGCCGGCGGCGACCAGGACCGGTTCCAGGGAGGAGCGGGACTCCGTCGCGATCCTCCAGCGGTCGCGGCCGTCGGTCGCGTCGAGGGCGTAGACCGTGCCCAGGTAGTCGGCCAGGTAGACGCCGCCGCCCGTGACGGCGGGGCCGGGGGCGAACGTCGGCGCGGACAGGAACACCGCCGGTGCCTCGAAGTGCCAGCGGACATGGCCGCTCGCCACGTCGATGGCGAGGACCCGGCTGCCCGCGGAGACATACACATAGCCGTCCGCCGCCGGGGTCAGCCGGACGGGGACACCGCCGCAGGACGCCGCGTCGCCGATGGGGTACGACCAGCGCTCCTCACCCGTACGGGCCTCCAGGGCGCGCAGCCGGGCGTCCTTCCAGACGTAGACCGTGCCGTCGTGGACGAGCGGCCCGGCCTCGGGGGACTCGAAGTCGGTCTGGGTGCCGGTGATCTCCCAGAGCTTGTGCCCGTTGGACGCCTCCCAGCCCTGGACGCCGCCGCCCCGCGTGGCGGTGACGACGGTGCCCCGGTCGGCCTTCAGCGAGTACACCCACGCGTCGGTGGACAGCCGCCACAGGTCGGCGCCCTCCCGTGCGTCGAGCGCGAAGAGCGTGGGGCCGTCGGAGGCGTGGATACGGCCGTCCGCGACCGCCATCGACCAGGCGACGTCACGGGTCTTGAAACGGCGCCGCCCGGTGGCCACGTCCAGGGCGTGCACCTCGAAGGAGGTGACGTAGACGAGGTCGCCGGCGACGGACGGGGTGCCCCACACATCGTTCGACATGCGGAAACGCCAGGGGCGCCAGCCGGAGGCGGCCGGCTCGTGCGCGGGCTGGGCGGTCACGGCGGGCGCCGGGTCGGCGCCGTTCACGCCGGCGCGGGGGCGCGACCAGGACGCGGCGAGGCCCGCCTCGGGCGGGGGCGCCTTCACGGCGGCGGCGCGGGCGTCGGCGACCCGCGGGCCGGGCCCGATGGGCACCTGCGCGCCGGCCAGCCGTACCGGCCCGGTGTCGGGGGCGCCGACGGAGACGGGCGCCGGGTCGTACGAGGGCGGGGGCGGCACGGGGGCCGGAGCTGTGGGTCGGCCGCCGCCGCTGCGGCCGCCGGAGGTCTGGCCCGGCTTGGGGGACGGGCGCCCGCCGCGGCGGGTCTCGATGAGGCCGACGGCCTTCTCGGGCAGCCACGCCGACGCCGTACCGCTGTCGTCGGACCCGGAGCCGAAGAGATGGGGGGCGAGCTGCGCCTGGAGGTCCGCCGGGTTGGGCCGGGCGGTCGGGTCCATCTGCATACAGGACTCGATGAGGGGCCGCAGGTCGTCCGGGAGCCCGGACAGGTCGGGGCCCTCACGCAGCAGCATGAAGACGGTCTCGACGGGGTTCGCGCCATGGAAGGGCGCGTGCCCGGTGGCCGCGAAGACGAGCATCGACCCGAGCGAGAAGACGTCGCTGGCGCCGGTGACGCTGCGCGAGTCCTTCGCCTGCTCGGGGGACATGTACGCGGGGGTACCGACGGCGACGTTCGTCATCGTCAAACGGGTGTTCGAGACACCGGAGGCGATACCGAAGTCGATCACGCGGGGCCCGTCCTCGACGACGAGGACGTTCGACGGCTTGAGGTCGCGGTGGACGAGACCGGCGCCGTGGATCGACTGGAGGGCCTCGGCGACACCCGCGGCGAGCCAGCGCACGGCCTGGACCGGCAGCGGTCCGCAGTCGTTCACTATCTCTTCCAGCGAGGGCGCGGGGACGTACGCGGTCGCCAGCCACGGCACGGCGGCCCGCGGGTCGGCGTCGACCACGGCCGCCGTGTAGAAGCCGGACACCGCGCGGGCCGCCTCGACCTCGCGCGTGAACCGCACCCGGAAGAGCTGGTCCTCCGCGAGTTCCGTCCGCACGGTCTTGATCGCCACGCGCCGACCCGACGCCGAGCGCGCCAGATAGACCAGCCCCATGCCGCCGGCACCCAGCCGTCCCAGCACCTCGAACGGCCCGATCCGCCGCGGATCGTGCTGCGTCAGCTGATCCACTTGCCCTGCCACCTCCCCGTACGGCCCGCGTCACCCACGTTGTGTGCGCGGCCCCGTGCAGCGTCTCACCACCGCACCGCCCTGGCGGCACGCACCCCGATTCTTCCTGTACCCGGGGCAGGTTGCGAACCCGGGGGCGGAACGGGGTGTCTCAGGACAAAACCACGTCGTCCGCCCCGTGGGAAGCGGGGGCCCGCATGATGGAACACCGCGAACGGTGGCGTACCACCGGCGCACAACCCCCTCGCCCGCCCCCAGGACACTCGCCAACGCCTACCCGTACGA
>NZ_LIRK01000110.1 GCF_001419765.1 Streptomyces torulosus | reverse complement strand
CCGAGCCTTCGGGGGCGCGGGGAACTGGGCGAGAAACCACGACGACCCCGCACCCGCCGACGAACCGCGCACCCCCGAGTTACAAGGCGCCCCCGCCCCGCTCGCCAGAAAACCCCTTTACCCCCCGTGGGATACTGAACGTCATCCACCCGTACCCCGAGGAGAACGGCTCCCCATCTCATGGCTCCGGTCACGTCCCTCACCGCCTCCGTCCACCAGCGCCTCGCGACCGCCCTCTCGGCCACCCTGCCGGAGGCCCCCGCGGACCCGCTGCTGCGACGCAGCGACCGGGCGGACTTCCAGGCCAACGGCATCCTCGCCCTGGCGAAGAAGGCCAAGGCGAACCCGCGGGAGCTGGCGACGCAGGTCGTCGCGAAGGTCGAGTCGGGGGTGACCAGCGATCTGATCAAGGAGATCGAGGTCTCGGGCCCCGGCTTCCTCAACATCACCCTCACCGACGCGGCGATCACCCGTAACCTCGCGGAGCGCTACGCGGACGAGGTCCGCCTCGGCGTGCCGCTCGCGGCGCACCCCGGTACGACGGTCATCGACTACGCCCAGCCGAACGTGGCGAAGGAGATGCACGTCGGCCACCTCCGTTCCGCGGTGATCGGTGACGCGGTCGTCCAGATCCTGGAGTTCACCGGCGAGAACGTGGTCCGCAGGCACCACATCGGCGACTGGGGCACCCAGTTCGGCATGCTGATCCAGTACCTGCTGGAGCACCCGCACGAGCTGGACCACAAGGCGGACGGCGAGGACACGGCGGTCTCCGGCGAGGAGGCCATGTCGAACCTGAACCGCCTGTACAAGGCGTCGCGGGCGCTGTTCGACTCCGACGAGGAGTTCAAGACGCGGGCCCGGCGCCGGGTGGTCGACCTCCAGGCGGGCGAGCCGGAGACGCTCGCGTTGTGGCAGCGGTTCGTGGACGAGTCGAAGATCTACTTCTACTCGGTCTTCGAGAAGCTGGACATGGAGATCCGGGACCCGGACATCGTCGGCGAGTCGGGTTACAACGACATGCTGGACGAGACGTGCCGACTGCTGGAGGAGTCGGGGGTCGCGGTCCGCTCCGAGGGCGCGCTCTGTGTCTTCTTCGACGACATCAAGGGCCCGGAAGGCAACCCGGTCCCGCTGATCGTGCAGAAGTCGGACGGCGGCTACGGCTACGCGGCGACCGACCTGTCCGCGATCCGCGACCGGGTCTTCAACCAGAAGGCGAACACGCTGCTCTACGTCGTGGACGCCCGGCAGTCGCTGCACTTCAAGATGGTCTTCGAGACGGCGCGCCGGGCGGGCTGGCTGAACGACGACGTGAAGGCGCACCAGCTGGCGTTCGGCACGGTCCTCGGCAAGGACGGCAAGCCGTTCAAGACCCGTGAGGGCGAGACGGTGCGGCTGGAGGACCTCCTCGACGAGGCGGTGCAGCGGGCGACGGCCGTGGTCCGGGAGAAGGCCGAGAAGGTGGGCCTGGCCGAGCAGGAGATCGTCGAGAACGGCCGGTACGTGGGCATCGGCGCGGTGAAGTACGCCGACCTGTCGACGTCCGCCGTACGGGACTACAAGTTCGACCTGGACCAGATGGTGTCGCTGAACGGCGACACGTCGGTGTACCTGCAGTACGCGTACGCCCGTATCCAGTCGATCCTGCGGAAGGCGGGCGAGACCCGTCCGGCCGCGCACCCGGAGCTGGAGCTGGCCCCGGCGGAGCGGGCGCTGGGTCTGCACCTGGACCAGTTCGGCGAGACGATCGCGGAGGTCGCGGAGGGGTACGAGCCGCACAAGCTGGCCGCGTACCTGTTCAAGCTGGCGACGCTGCTGACGACGTTCTACGACCAGTGCCACGTGCTGTCCCCGGACAACGCGCCCGAGGTCGTGGAGAACCGTCTGTTCCTCATCGACCTGACGGCTCGCACCCTCCACCGCGGCATGGCCCTGCTCGGCATCCGGACCCCCGAGCGCCTCTGACCTGACGCCCTTGTGGTCGTCACCGGGCACCGGTTGCCCGGTGACGACACCCTCCTGACAACGCCCCCGTGCCTCGGTACAGTTGAAGGCTCGGCACTGTGCGGGCGGGCGCCACGGGGGATACATGGTCGCTGTCGGGGAGTTCGGGGAATTACAGACCACACGGACCGCGGTGCGGGAGACGGAGAGCGCCGTTCTCCAGAGCGACCCGACGGTTCCCGGCCAGGACACCAGCGGTACCCGCATGGGCGGCAATCCGCACACCGAGCAGCACACGATCGTCCTGTCGGCCATGGCGAAGGCCGCGGCCCGCTTCGCTCTCCACTCACCGCTGGACAACCTCCCTGCCCTGCCCGAGCAGCCGTTCGTCGGGCGGGCCGAGGACCTGGAGCGTCTGGACGCGTCCTTGCGTTCCGGGGGCGGGGTCGTGACCCAGACGACCGCCGTGAGCGGGCTCGGCGGCGTCGGCAAGACCGCCCTGGCCCTCAGGTACGCGCACGACCGGCGCGATCGCTACCGCCTCGTCTGGTGGATCATCGCCGAGACGGAGGAGCAGATCGCCTCCGGGCTCGGGGATCTCGCGTCCCGCCTGTATCCGCAGTGGGCGCACCGCGCCACCGCCATGGAGCGCACGGAGTGGGCGCTGACCTGGCTGGAGGCTCATGCCGACTGGCTGCTCGTCTACGACAACGTGGAGCGCCCCGAGGAACTGACGCCGTTCCTCGGGCGGTTGCTGGGCCATGGCCACCAGCTGGTCACGAGCCGGTGCGGCACCGGCTGGCCGGAGAGCGCGGCGCTGGTCAGCCTGGATGTCCTCGACCACGAGGACGCCGTCAGTCTGCTGAACCGGACCTCCGGTCGCGCGGACGAGCAGGTGGCTACGCCGGCCACGACCGTTCCCGAGCCCACCCCGTCGCAAGCCGCCCTGCTCGCGGAGGACCTCGGGCATCTGCCGCTGGCCCTCACCCAGGCCGGCGCGTATCTGCGGGAGACGGGTATCGGCTTCGCCTCCTACCGGGCGAGGCTGGCGCGGCTGCCCGATGCGGTGCTGACGGACGGCTCGGGCCGAGCGGACCGGACCATCGCCCGGATCTGGCGGACGAGTCTGGAGTCGATCCGGCCGCACCACCCGCTGGCCGTGCCGCTGCTCCACACCCTGGCCTGGTACGCCCCCGAGGCCGTTCCGCACGAGGTCCTGGGCCGGCTCGGGCAGCGTCTGCAGGATGTGGAGCAGTCACTCGCCGCGCTGGCGGCCTACCACCTGATCACGCCCGGCCCCGAGGGGCCGACCCTGCACCGGCTCGTCCAGCGGACCCTCCAACACGCCGACCCGGCCGAGGTGCCGGAGGCCCGTGATCTCGCCGAGGCCGCGCTGGCCGCGGAGCTGGCCGGTGCGTCCGCGGAGCGGGTGCGGAAGGTGCTGGTGCACATCCAGGCCCTCGCGGGGACGGGGCCCGCGGCCGAGCCTGACACGACGGCCGTGGAGATGTACCGGCGCGGTGCCGACGAGCTGGCCGCGCGGGAACAGCATGTTCTGGCGATCCCGCTGATGACGCTGGCCGTCGACGGGAGCATCCGGCTGTTCGGCGAGGACCACGACACCACGCTCGACCACCGGGACCACCTCGCGGAGATGCACGCCAAGGCGGGCGACCCGGCGCTGGCGGTCAAGCTGTGCCAGGACGTGTATCTCGACAGGGTGCAGCGCTTCGGCCAGTACGCGGTCGAGACGTTGGAGGCGCGGGAGCGGCTGGCGTACGCACACCGCAAGGCCGGCGAGGTGATACGGGCGGTACGGGAGCTGACGGCGGTGGTCGCCGACCGCCGCCGGGTCCAGGGCGAGGAGCACCCGGACACGCTCACGAGCCGCAACAACCTGGCCTACGCGTTGCAGACGGCGGGCCGCTACGAGGCGGCCGTCGAGGAGTTCCGGGCGGTCGTCGCCGACCGTGAGCGTCTGCTGGGAGCGGAGCACAAGGAGACGCTCGCCAGCCGGACCAACCTCGCGTACGCCCACCTCGAGGCCGGGGACCACCGCACGGCCCTGGCCCTGTACGAGCAGGCGGTCGCGGACCGGCGTCGCGAGCGCGGACCGGACCACCCCGACACGCTGACCAGCCGCGGCTGGCTGGCCTCCGCCCATCGGACCGCGGGTGACGCGCGGACGGCGGCCGCCCTGTTCCGGCAGGTGGTGATCGACCGGACTCGGGTGCAGGGCGCGGACCACCCGGACACGCTGCGCAGCCGTCACGACCTGGCATGGGCCTTGTCCGACACGGAAGGTCCGGACGCGGCGCTGCGGGAGTTCCAGTCGCTCGCGGCGGACAGCTCCCGGGCCCAGGGGCCGGACCATCCGGCCACCCTCCACTACCGCAGCGACATCGCGGAGACCCATCGGAACCGTTCGGACCACGCGCGGTCGGCCGCTGAGTACGTGTCGGTGATCGCCGACTACACGCGGGTCAGGGACAAGGACCATCCGGACACGCTGCGCGTGCGGGGTGCGCTGGCGTTCGCCCGGCAACTCGCCGGGGACCACAACCGTTCGATACGTGAGCGGCAGGCCCTGGTGAGGGACCGGACGAGGGTGCAGGGCGCCAAGCATCCCGCGACCCTCACCGCTCGGGCCAACCTGGCGTTCGCCTGCCGTGCGGCCTCCGACTATCCGACAGCGATCGAGCTTCTGGAAGAGGTGCTGCGGGACCGGACCGACGTCCTGGGCCGCGAGCACCGCAACGTCTTCACCACGCGCGAGTCCCTGGCCCGTACCTTGCAGTGGGCCGGCCATCACGCGCGCGCGGTACGGGAGCTGGAGTCCCTGCGCACGGACCTGGAGCGGTCCCTGGGCCCGGACAATCCACGCGTCCTCGATGTGCGGCTCAGTCTCGCCCGGGTCTTCGCCGAGGAGGACCGGTACACGCAGGCGCTGGCGCTCTACGAGCCGCTGGTCGAGGACTGCGAGCGGCTCCGCGGCCCCGATCACCCGACGACCCTGACGGTGCGGCTGTGGGTGGGCGCCGCTCACCGCGCCGCAGCGCGGTACGACCGGGCGGGTGAAGTGTTCGACGCACTGATCGCCGACCACACCCGTATCCATGGACCGGACCATCCGAACACCCTCAACGCCAGGAGCTGGCGAGCCTGGGTGTTCCGCTCGGCCAAGCAGTACGCGGAGGCGATCCGCGCCTACCAGGACCTGATCGACGACCGCGCCCGGACCCTCGGCCCGGACGCCCCGGACACCCTGCACGCCCGCAACGGCCTGGCACTGAGCCACCTTGGCGACAACGACCACGAGCGGGCGATCACGGGGTTCACAGAACTGCACGAGGACCGGCGTCGTCTGCTGGGTGAGGACGCCCCGGACACCCTGCTGATGCTGGAGAACCTGGCCGACGCCTGTTCGGCGGACGGGCGGCACGACCGCGCGATCGCTCTGTACGAAGAGGCCGTGGCGGCCTGGACCGGAAAGTGGGGGGCCGCGCATCCACGGACTCTGCGCTCACGGCGGGACCTGGCGCTGGTGCAGCGGAGAGCCGGTCGGCACAGGTCGTCGCTGCGCACACTGGAGTCGGTGCTCGACGAGCGCCGACGCCGCGACGGGCCCGATCACCCCGCCGTGCTCCACCTCCGCTACGACGTGGTCGGGGGGCACAGCGCGGCGGGTGACCACATACGCGCGGCCGAGCTCGCCGAGCAGTTGCTGGGCGACAACGCCCGGGTGCGCGGTCGCGACCACATCTCGACGGTGAACAGCCGTATGCAGCTGGCCAACGCGTGGCGCCTGTCCTGTCAGCACCAGCGGGCCATCGTGGGATACGAGGCGCTGCTGGAGGACTGCGAGCGGCTCCACGGTCCGGAACACAGCGAGACCCTGGCGGCCAGGACCCTGCAGACGTTCGCCTTCTCCGAGCGGCTCGACCATGAACGGGCCATCGCCCTCGGCCTGGCACTCGTGGACGACCGTGCCCGTGTCCAGGGGGCCGACCATCCCGACGTGTTGCGTGAGAGGCGCAATGTGGCCCGTTGGCGGGAGTGGGCCGACGACCGGGCGGGAGCGCTGCGGGACCTTCGGTCGCTGCTCCAGGATCACGAACGGGTCCTGGGCACCGATCACCTCGACACCCTCGATCTGCGGGGTGCCGTCGTCCAGACGTTGCTGGGGCCCTCCACCGCCTCCGCGGCGGTCGAGGCCGGTGAACGGCTGGTGGAGGACCTCGCCCGGATCCTGGGGCCGGACGACAGGCGGACCCTGGACGAACGGAGCCGTCTTGCCGACGCGCACGAGGAAGCCGGCCATCTGGCACACGCGCTGGCGCTGCGTGAGTCGCTCGTGGCGGACCGCGCCCGGGTGCACGGCCCCGGCCACGGAGCGGTCCTCGCGGCCCGTCGAAGCCTGGCCTGGTCCCTGCGTATGGCCGGCGACCGGGTACGGGCCGTACGGGACCTGCTGTCCCTGGTCGACGACAACGAACGTGAACGGGGTGCGTACCACCCGGAGTCCCTGGGCTGTCGGCTCTCCCTGGCCTGGGCCCACCGGGAGATGGGTGATCCCAGGCAGGCCGTCCTGATCCTGGAGGACCTGCTCCGCCGCTGCGAGGCGCGTCTGCCCGAGGAGCACCACCTCACTCTGTGGACGCGGGGCGATCTCGCCTGGCTGGCGGCGGACACAGGTCGCGCGGACAGTGCGGTCCTGATGGCCAGGAACCTGGTCGACGACCTGACACGCCTGTACGGCGAAGGTCACCGGCGGACGTTGTCCTACGTGCCGGTGCTCGCCCATGCCCTGGCACAGGCAGGGCGTGCGCACGAGGCGCTGGAGGTCCTCGGGCGGCTGATGGGGTCCTTGGCCCGGCTGCCCGCCGGGAAGCTGGAGCTGCCCGGGACGGCCGAGGCCGTGGCCCGGATGCACCGTGGCGCGGCCGCGGCCGGCGGCGACGTGGTACCGGGCGCCGGCGAGGTGTCGGACGAGTGGATGTGCCAGGGCATGGCCGTCGAGGTCCTCGCTCGTGCCTACGGCCCGTTCCTGCCCACGCTCGCCGTCCAGCTGGCCGACGTCCTGGCCCAGGCGGGCGAGGCCGCTGCGGCCGTCGACCTGCTGAGTGCCGTGCACTCCGGTCGGGCCCGCGTGTTCGGCCCCGGCCACCCGCACACGGTGGAGAGCCTGGCCGCGCTGGCGTTCGCGTCCCTGGAGGCCGGTGATGCGGACGCCGCGCCGGCCCACGAGGAGCTGATCGCCCGCTGGGCACAGGCTTTCGGGCCGGACCATCCGGACACGGAGGTGCTCCGCTGGCGGCTGCGCACCGCGCGTCCGGCATGGCGGACCCGTCTGTCGCTGCTGACCGACGACGAGCCGACGGTCGGCCGTCCGACACAGATCGAGGTGGATCTGGTCCGGGAGGAAGGCGTCGACGCCGCGGCACCGGATCCGGTGGTGGTCGTTCCCAGCTGCCGGACGGCGGCCTCGGTGGAGCCCGCCCTGGTGACGTACGACCCCGGCGGTGACCCCGTCCGCTTCGTTCTGACCACGCACGAGGCGGGGGACCACGACATCCGCTTCACGCTCTACGACCACGCGTCCGGACTGGTGATGCAGAGCCTGCGCACGGTCGTCCGCGTGTCCCACCACCCCACTCGCACCGAGGATGCCCGGCACGGCTCCAGGGAGGACTGGCCCGGATGACGCGCGATCTCGCCGTGGAGGTGCTCCGTGATCCCTCCCACGGCTTCACCGGCGTGCCACCCCGCCAGGACGGACCGCCGGCCACTCCTGCGGGCGAGCCCCCGGCCAAACTGCACGTGAAGCTGTATCCGTCCGGCCGGGACGGGCTAAGTGTCATCGCTTCCGTCCCTCACGCCCCGGCCCGTGAGACGAAGCCCTGGCACCAGGCGAGACTCGAGGTGTCCCCGGAGGAGCTGCTGGACCGGGCGAACCGTTTGCGGGCCATCTGGCGCGACCAGGTGGTCCACCATCAGAGCACGGCCCCCGGATACGGTCAGCGAGTGGGCGGCTATCCGCTGGCGGAATCCGTCGATCTGACCGAACTCCGCCCGCTGACGGAGCCGTTGGTGGCGAAACTGGCCGACGAGGGTTTCGATCTGCTCCAGGTGATGCTCGACGGCACCGGCTACGACCTCGGCCGCTTCCGTGAGTACCTGCTGAGCGCCCTCACCGGCGGACAGCCGCTGCGCATCAGTTTCGAGTCCGAGTGGCAGTTGCCCTGGCCCATGCTGGCGGTGGACCCTGCGGAGTGCCCCAGCCCCTGGGAGGCGTTCCTCGGGCACCGGCACCAGATCGAGCAGGCCGACCCCGGGTACGCGTGGGACCATGCGCCGCTGGGCCGCCGCGAACTGGCCACCACCAGTCTGAACAAGGACACCGCCCTCGATCACGTGGGCCGGGCGCATGAGGTGCACAAGCTTCTGGAGGAGCGTTCCCGGCTGATCGTCCGCACGCGCGGGAGCGATCTCCTGGAAGCCCTGTCGCATGCCGTGCTGCACGAGGACGTCATGTACTTCTGGTGCCACGGCCGTTTCGTGAGCACCGGCGCGTCGAGCCAGCTCCTGGCCGTACGGCTCTCCGACACCGAGGACCTCGACGGCCCGGTCGTCCAGCGCAAGCGGCGCCCCTACGGGCGCGGTCCGGTGGCCCGGTTCAAGCCCTTCGTGCTGCTGAACGCCTGCCACTCGGCGAAAGCAGCCGACCCGGGAAGACTCAAGCACCTGGGGCAGACGCTGATCTCCCTGGGCGCGGACGGCGTCCTCGCCCCGCAGATCGAGATCCCGCAAATCTTCGCCACCGAGTACGCGTACGCCTTCCTCGACCATTACCTGACCGGTCGCCACACGGCCGGCGAGATAGGTCAGTCGCTGGTGCGGCGCTTCGCCCGGGACTTCCACAACCCGCTCGCCCTGACCTATTCGTTGAACTGCGGCATCAACAGCCGTCTGGACCTGGCCTCATGACCCGGCAGCGAAGGAACCCGGACCTAGCTCCTCCGGCCGAGGTGGACCTCGACGAGCAAGGGCGTCTGAGAGCGCCGGGCGGCGGGCCGCCGGTGCCCGTCGGCCGTGTGGCAGAACATCTGGCGACGAGCTTGAAGCTCCCCGAGTGGGCCACGGACATCCACGTCTATGTGCACGGATGGCAGACATCCCCAGCAGGGGCGAACCGGACCGCGCTGAGTCTGGTGCGCCAGGCGGTCGAGTTGTACGAGTCCGCCCCGGATCGCTATCCCGGTCTGGCGGCGGGCTACCGGCCCTGGTGCGTCGTGATCCGCTGGCCGTCGTCCAGCCTGCCCCGGTACAGGGGCGGGTATCTCAGGATCAGGGATCGGGCCCATGCCATGAGCGCCGAGGGGCAGGGACACGCGCCGTACGTCATCGGGCACTTGCTGGGCTATCTGGACACCGTGCGGACCGACGCGTCGGGACCGGCGGTCCTCGCGGGCCGGACCGGACAGCATCTGCACCTCATGGGGCATTCCTTCGGGGGACGTTTCCTGTGTGAGGCAGTGCAGCGGGCGGCCGAGCAGCCACCCGTGCTGGGCTGGAGCACGCCGTACGACGAGCGGCGTCCCTTCACCGTCGACAGCATGCTGATCTTCCAGATGGCGGCGCCTCGCGACGCCTTCACCCGGTACTTCAGCACGCTCTTCCCCACGGACACGCATCCGGGCGCCCCGCTGCGCGGCCCGATCGCCCTCACGTACTCCCGCTGGGACAGAGCCACCGGCTTCTGGCACCTGCGCGCCGAGAAGACGCCCGGCATCGGTCACTCGGGGGTCGGTGCCGCGCCGGTCCCCGCGTTCACCACGAAGCTGCTGCCCGTCGACACGCTCTACCCTCAACGGTCTTTGGACCACCGCCTGGTCAACGTGGACGCCGACCGGCTCTACCGGGGCGGTCTGCGCCACCGGCTCCATCCGGCGGGCGCCCACTCCGACTTCCTGCGCCCCGAGTCCGCCCACCTGCTGCTGACCCTGGCGGAACGCTCCCGCTGAGGGCGTGGGCCACCGGGCCGGGGCACCGCCCGGAACCTTGCCGTCGCGCGGGGACACCCCCACGTCGTGTCCCCGCGCGGCGGTGTCTCAGCGGTTGGTGAGGCGGGCGCTGAACTTCGCGGTGTGGCCGAGGGTGGTCTGCTGCTTCACGATCGGGGTGGTGCCGGCGGACTTGTACAGCGGTGTGTACTTCCAGGTGGCGACGCCCCAGATGCCGTCGCCGGTCCTGATGCTGTCCTTGGCCCCGTGTGTCACGGCGAAGGCGCCGTTGAGGTTGGTCAGGGAGCTCTTGAACTTGGGCGACTTGTAGCCGGCGCCGGGGCGGTAGGTGTAGCTCAGGACCGACTTGTGGCTGATGACCGGGAGGTTGTAGATGCTCTCGGTGGCGGTGAAGGTCAGTGTGGTGTGCCGTCCGGCCTTGTCGCTCTTGGTGACGGCCCTGACGTCGCCGGTGAAGCGGACGTCCTTGTTGTAGTCCTCCCAGTTGCGCTTGCTCGTGGTCACATAGCCGCCGAGCGCCGCGTCGAACGCCTTCTGGACGGCGGCGCTCTGCAGATACCCGACGAACTTCTGCTGCTTGGCCTTCGGCAGCCTGTCGAACGACTTCAGCAGCGTGGCGGAGGAACCCCCGCCCTTCTTCAGGAACGCCCGGTAGTCCTGGACGGTGAGCTTGGCCTTCGGTGCCTGCGGCGCGGCCAGGGCGGTGCCCTGGGCGGCGGCACCGGTGAACAGCAGGGCACCGGTGGTGGCGGCGAGGACACCGGTACGGGTGGCGAGGGCGAGTGTGCGCATGGTGAGGGTGCCTTTCGGGCGGAGGACGAGGAAGGGCCCGCGGTGCGGGGGCAGGGCGGTCAGCGCTTGCCGATCCAGGCGTTGAACTTCACGTTCACGGTGGAGGTGGTCTGCGGCAGGGCGAGCGTGGTGGTGCCGGCGGAGCGGTACAGCGGCTTGGCCTGCCACGCGGTGGTGGCCTGGATGTTGCGGCCGCTGACCTTGACGGCGTCCTTCTGCGGCGCGGTGATCACGAAGGCGCCGTTGAGGTTGGTGACGGAGCGCTGGTACTTCGGCGACTTCACGGCGGTGCCGTAGTCGTAGGACAGGACGGTCTTCTGGGTGGTGACCGTGATGCCGTAGATCCGCTCGCTGGCGGTGAAGGTCAGCGTGATGTGCGACCCGCCCGGTGCGGCCTTGCGGACGCCCTTGACGTCGGCCACGAAGCGGACGTCCTTGTTGTACGCCTGCTCGTTGTGACCACCGCGGTTGATGTAACCGCCGGCCCGGACCTTGTACGCCTCCTGGACCTTCCGGTTCTGGAGGTAGTCGACGAACTTCTGCTGCTTGGCCTTGGGGAGCTTGTCGAACGCCTTGAGCACCTTGATGGAGGCGGCGCCCTCGTCGTTGTTCTTCAGCCAGTCGCGGTACTTGGCGACGGTGAGCTTGCTCGCCTTGGCCTGCGGCGCGGCGACGGCCGTGCCCTGGGCGGCGACGCCGGTGAACAGCAGGGCGCCGGCGGTGGCGGCGAGGACACCGGCGCGGGTGGCGGTGGCGAAGGTACGCATGGGTGAGGGGGCCTTTCGAGACGGTGGTGAAGTGCAACCACCGTAAATTCCGCGCGAGTTGGCCGAAATCGTCTCTTGGGGCATTGCCCTTTGGGACACGGCGTGGCCGGCGGCCCGCGCCCCTCCGGGACACGGTGGAACGGCGGCCCGCGAGGCGGTGGGGCCCTTCCCGGGCGGCCCGGAGGGCCCGTTGTCAGTGTCCGGCCCTACAGTCGCGGCATGGCGACACTTCCCAACCCGCTGCCCGGCCTCGCGGCGGACCCGACCGGCCGCTCCCTCGGGCTGGAACGGCCCCTTCCGCCCGGCCGGTTGATCGACATGACGGACGAGGGGCCGTGGCACGAGCCGCTGCTGTGGTACGCGGACGAGCCGGCCGAGCCCGGCGCCTGGGCGGCCGTGCTGCCCGTCCGCCGCACGGCCGGTCTCCTCCCGGTGCTGCTGGACGTCGGGGACGGCCAGGGCGGCCCGGAGGAGTGGGAACTGATGCCGGGCGAGATGTCGTACCCCGGTGACCACGACCCCGAGGAGGTCCTGGCGGACCTCTGGGACACCCTCGCGCCGGGCGGCGACACGGCCGAGGACGAGGCGGGCGCCGAGGACTGGCCGGGGCTCGCGGAAACCACCGGCCCGGACGACGGCGGCCCCGACCCGGACGCCCTCGCCGCCGAGGTCGCCGACGCGCTCCTGGCCGGCCGTACTCAGCTCAAGGAACCCCGCCTCGCCCTGGTCCCGGCCCGCCGCAGCGCCGACATCCCGGCGGCCATCGGCTGGGGCGGCCCGCTGAACCACGAGAACGACGTGGCCCGCCTGTGCGCCGTCCTGCGCTCCTGGGAGGACCGCTTCGGCATACGCGTCGTCGCCCTCGGCTTCGACCACCTCACCGTCTCGGTGGCCACCCCGCCCACCACCGAGACGGAGGCCCGCCACCTCGCCGCCGAACACTTCGCCTTCTGCCCCGACACGATCCGGCAGGACCCGAGCGACGCGTCCCGCGAGACGTACGCGAAAACGCTGCTCGGAGCCGACACATGGACGTTCTGGTGGGACTGAGGGCCCCGTCCCTGCGGGCGAGTGAGGGCCTGCGGCCCACCCGTCAGGCTGAAAAGCCCGGGGCGCAGCCCCGGCTTTTCAGGGGCGCGGGGAACTGCGCGAGCAACCACGACGGACCCGCACCCGCCAACGAACACGAACCCTCGAGCTACTGGGCGACCCCCAACCCCTCCCCCAGCCTCCGCAACCCTTCCCGAATCTCCCCCGGCGCCTGCGTCACAAAGCACAACCGCATCGTCGAGCGATCAGGCTCCCCCGCATAGAACGGCGCCCCCGGCACGTACGCCACGTCATGCTCGACCACCCGCGGAAGCAGTGCCGTCGTGTCGTACCCCGCGGGCAGCCGCGCCCAGAGGAACATGCCACCCTCGGGACGGTTCCAGGCGGAGCCCTCCGGCAGGGCCCCCGCCAGCCCGGACAGCATCGCGTCGCGGCGCTCGCGGTACGCCGCCGCGACGCGGCCCACGTGGGCGTCGAGGTCCCGGTCGGCCAGATACCGCGCCGCGGCGAGCTGGTTGACGGTCGGGGTGTGCAGATCGGCCGCCTGCTTGGCGACCGCGCAGGCCCGCCGCAGCGCGGCCGGCGCCCGCAGCCAGCCCAGCCGCATGCCGGGCGCCATCACCTTGGAGAAGGAGCCCAGCAGCGCCGTACGGTCCTCGGCACCCGCGCACGCGGCGATCCACGGCACCCGCTCCCCCTCGAAGCGGAGTTCGCCGTACGGGTCGTCCTCGACGATCCACAGCCCGAGCCGCGCGGCGACGGAGGCGACGGCCGCGCGCCGCTCGGCCGGCAGGGTGCGCCCGGTGGGGTTCTGGAACGTGGGCACCGTGTAGAAGAGCTTGGGCCGGGTCCGCGTCACCAGCGCGGCCAGCGCGTCGGGGTCGACGCCGTCCGCGTCGCCGGGCACGGCCAGCACCCGCGCCCCCGCGAGCCGGAACGCCTGGAGCGCGGCCAGATAGCAGGGGTCCTCGACGAGGACGACGTCGCCCGGTTCGAGGAGCGCGGTGGCGAGCAGCGACAGCGCCTGCTGCGACCCGGTGGTGACGAGCACCCCGTCGGCGTCGGTGGGCAGCCCCCGGGCGCCGTACCGGGCGGCGAGCGCCTCGCGGAGCACCGGCTCACCCTCGGTCGTCGCGTACTGCAGCGCGCGCCCGGCCGACCCGGCGAGCACGTCCCGGTAGGCCGCCGCCATCCCCTCGGTGTCGAACAGCTCCGGGGCGGGCAGACCGCCCGCGAAGTTGACGACTTCGGGCCGTGAGGTGACGGCGAGGATGTCCCGTACGGGGGAACCCCCGACGGAGGTGACGCGCTCGGCGAGGGCCGGCACGGGTGCCGCGGCGGCCCCGTCCGACCCGGCGCGCACTTCGCCCGGAACGATCGAAGCCCCGACAAATCCCACGTCGTTCATGGCCCGCACAGCGTCCACAGCACCCACCCCACACCCGTAGTGGCATATTCAGGACGGTTCGGCCCCGCCCACGCCCTCACTCTAGAGAGATGCATGCCCCTTACATTCACCGATTTCGCTATGCGGACGCGGCCCCGTACCCCCTAGGCTGCGCGCATGCTGCCCAGCGTGGACACGAACGACGAACTGGAAGAAGTCGTCGGTGACGAGGCCCTGCTGCGACCGGCCGCCCAGGATCTCTGTGCTCAACTCGGCCTCGCAGGCGCGCGAATCGTGCGTTTCCCCGAGGGCTCGTTGCCGGTGTACGCGGTCGGTGACGCCCTCGTTCTAAAGCTCTATCCGGGCTTCGAAGCGACGGAAGCCGTGCGGGAGGCCCGGCTGTTGTCCCACCTGTGGGGGCAACTGCCGATTCCTACACCCCGGTTGCAGGCCGCCGACCAGTACAAGAACGGCTGGCGCTTCGTCCTGATGTCCCGGCTGCCCGGCGAGGACCTCAACGAGGCCTGGCCGCGTATCCCGAGGGCGGACCAGGAGCGGATCGTCGCGGAGACCGCCGAGTGCCTGGCCGCCCTGCACGCCCTGGATCCGGGCCCGGTGGCCTCCGTCGTCGGACCGCCCGACTGGTCGCGGTTCCTGGCCGGTCAGCGGGCGGCCGCGGTCGAGCAGCAGGCCGGCGGGGGCCTGCCGGAACCATGGCTGGAACAGATCCCCGACTTCCTGCGCTCGGTGCCGCTCACCGCCCCCGCCCGGCCGGTGCTGCTCCACACGGAGCTGATGCGCGAGCACCTCACGGTCGACCCGCACGACGATTGGCGCCTGACCGGCCTGTTCGACTTCGAGCCCGCCATGATCGGCGCGCCGGCGTACGACTTCGTCAGCGTCGGCCTGTTCCTGACCGCCGCCGACCCGGCCCTCCTCAAACTCTTCTACGAGGCGTACGGCCGGCCCCCGTTCGCCCCCCGGGAACTGATGGCGTACACCCTCCTGCACGTCTACAGCGACCTGAACTGGTATCTGCGCAGGCTCCCGGCCCCGCCCCGCAAGGACCTGGACGCGCTGGCGGAGACATGGTTCGGCACGGGAGGCTGAGCTGAACGGACGCGGGGCGGCCGCCGTCCCCTCTTGAAGGACGCGGGGCGGCCGCCGTCCCTTCCCGAAGGAGGCGGGGCGGTCGCTAGCCCTTCCTGCCGGTGGCCGCGTACACGTTGATGTCCGCGTCGGTCACGTCGTTGATGTCCCGGTAGCGGACCTTCTCGATGTCGTCCAACGCGGCCAGCGTGTGCGGCTCCATCTCGGGAGGCAGCGGCGCGCCGCCCTCGAACCGCCAGTGGTGGACGGGTACGACGCCCGGCTCGTCCACGGCGAGCCCGCTCTGCTCGAAGAACCGCGCCACCTCGTCGCGGGAGCGCAGCACGAAGGTGAACCCCCGCTTGGTGTACGTATCCCGCACCGCGCGGATCTTCGACGGATTGAGGTCCTCCGTGAGGTGGGTGAGGACGAGCCGGCTCCCGGCGGGCAGCGCGTCGACCAGTTCGCGTACGGCGGGGTAGGCGACCTCGTCCTCGACGAAGTGCAGCAGCGCCACCAGGCACAGCGCGATCGGCTCGTCGAAGTCGAGAGTCCTGGCGGCCTCTTCGAGGATGCGGGCCGGTTCCCGGAAGTCGGCGTCGATGTAGTCGGTGGCGCCCTCGGGTCCGCTGGTGAGGAGCGCGCGGGCGTGGGCGAGGACCACGGGGTCGTTGTCGACGTACACGACCCGGGTGCCGGGGGTGATGTCCTGGGCGATCTGGTGGACGTTCTCGGCGGTCGGCAGCCCGGTGCCGATGTCGAGGAACTGCCGGACGCCCTCGTCCTTGGTGAGCGTGGTCACGGCTCGGCGCAGGAAGTCCCGGTTGTGCCGGACGTCGAGGTAGCCGCGCGGGTTGGCCGCGAGCGCCGCGCCGGCCGCCTCGCGGTCCACGGGGTAGTTGTCCTTGCCGCCGAGGAAGACGTCGTAGACGCGTGCCGGGTGCGCCTTGGTGGTGTCGATCCTCCTCCGCAGGTCGGCGGGGTCCTGGCTGAGCGCGTCTCCGGCCATGAAGCCTCTCCTGGGGGGATGTCATTGAACGCACAACAACCTAGCCGCAAACGGGAGTTCACAACGCCGAAATCCGGACGCCCGCCCCGGTCGGTCCCCGCTCAGCCGTCCTCGCCGAGGGTCGTGCCCTCCTTCACCCACTGCTTCCCGTTCAGCGGGAACTCGTAGGCCGGGCGCCCGTTGTTGCCGCTCGTGCGGAACGGTCTGCCTTCGTCGTTCACCGTCAACGTGTCGCTGCGGGAGCCGGAGGTCCACTTGACCTCCAGGTACCAGCTGACGTCGTACACCGAGGCGTCGGCCGTGATGTAGTACACCTCCGGGTCGGACTCGCTGACGGAGTACGGGAAGTCCTTGCTCCCCGCCTGGGGCTTGACGACGGGCCGCGCGGCGTCGAGAGCGACCGTGAAGGACCGGGTCGGCACACCGGCCCCGCACCCGACACCGGGATACCCCATGACGTAGTCGTTCCAGGGCAGGGGCTGCCGTTTGGCGACCGTGCGAACCGTGACGCTGTTCACGACGACCGTCTCCTTGCCGGTGCCCTGGACGGTGAGCCTCAGGTACTGCCCGCCGGACGAGACGGCCCCCGTCCGCGCCACCCAGGACGCCGCGTCCTGCTCCGGCGGCGGCTCGGGGATGTCCGTGGGCGGCCGGTTCACCAGATACCGCTGGTCGCACGGGCTCTCCCAGAGGTACGGCTCCACCTTCACGGACAACGGCGGGTCGAGGGACGCGGAGTCACCGCCGCCCGCCCCGGAACCCGTCGGGGTGGCCGCACCGGCGGACGCGGGCGCCCCCTTCCCGTCGCCCTTCGCCCCCTTGCCGTCCTTCGCGTCCTTCCCGTCCGCCTCGCTCCCGGAAGGGGAGGGCGAGGTGTCGGACGAGGGCAGCGAACCCTCCTCCAGCCCCGCCGCGTCCCCGGCGGGCACGTCGTCGAGGGAACGGCGACCGCCGTCGACCCCGGACTCGTCCGACGGCAGGCTCACCGCCAACGTGACGGCACCGACCAGCGCGGCGACGGCCACACCCGCGACGAGGGCGACCCGGGTGCGCCGACGCGGACGGGGAGCCGTACGGAACGACCGGGCCCCCGGGCCGCCCTCGACGACCACGCCCTCGGGCACCGCGGCCCCGGCGGTCGCAGCTGCCCCGGCGGGCACGCCCTCCGCCGACCCCGACGCCTCGCGCGCACCGGCGGCGCCACCCGCGCCCGCAATTTCCCCCGGAGCCGCATCCGCCACCGGAGCCGGCGGCTCGTGCGCGACCACGCCCCCGTCCGAAGCAGCCGCGGAATCCCCGCCGGCCGCACGAAGGTCGCCCCCCTTGCGTCCGCGCGTAGCGTCCGCGAGCACCCACTTGCGGTGCAGCTCGACCAGTTCCCCGGGCGTGGCCCTGCAGAGGCGGGCCAGCCGCTCCACGGGCGCGTAGTCCGTCGGCACGGCGTCCCCGTTGCAGTACCGATGCAGGGTCGACGTACTCATGTGGAGCCGCTTGGCGAGCACCCCGTAGCTCAGCCCGGAGCGCTCCTTCAACTCCCGTAGTTGTTCCGCGAAACCAGCCGCCATGCCGTTCCCGGCACCGCTCCCCGACACGTTCTCTCCGTCCCCTCACATCACCGGCGTCCCGTTCCGCGTTCCAGGGAAGGGACGTTCGCCCAGGTCACAGGCGGTGCGAGCATTCCAGCGTCCCTGATCGCCCGCCGGAGGTGGCGGCCGGGACGGATCACCCCGCAAGCTCTGGTCATCCAAACACGCCGCTCCCGAAAGTCCGGTCGAGCTGCGCGTGTTCGACCACTTGTTCTCAGCCTTCTCCACCGGCTTTGTCCGAAAGGGACTCCGTCATGCGTACGTACCGCACCGCCCGCACCGTCCGCCCCTCCCGTCTGCTCGTCGCGGCCGGAGCGGCCCTCGCGGCGCTCTCCCTCACCGCGTGCGGCGACGGCACGGGCATGAAGGACGAGGGCGCCGCGCACCCCTCGGTGTCGGTCGCGGAGGGCTCCCAGCGGACGGACGCGGGCACGGGCACGGACACGGGCACGGGCGCCAACCAGACGTCCCCGAACGGGCAGACGGGCGCCGAGACCTCCGCGGCCGGTGGGCAGCAGGGCGGGAGCGCGGGCCAGGGCAAGGGCACCGTGGGCCAGGCGTCGAAGAAGGGCGGGGATCCGTTCGACCCCGCGAACCGGGTCACCTGCAACGGGGCGAACACCGCCGTGACCATGAAGCCGGTCGCCCGTCCCCTCAACCACATGCTCATCACGGTCAAGAACACCGGCACGAAGGTCTGCGACCTGTTCTACTACCCGACCGTCCGCTTCGACCAGGTCCAGTGGGCCCCGCGGGTCATGGAGGAGTCCCAGCCGCAGGCCGTGGTGACCCTCGCCCCCGGTGAGTCCGGCTACGCGGGCGTCCTGCTCTCCGCCGCCGACGGCAGCGGGGAAAACGGCACCACCGCCAAGAAGGCCACCATCCGCTTCCAGGGCTCGAAGCCCGGCAGCAACGGCGGCGCCATCGCGTCCCCGTCCCTCCCCACCAAGGGCGTCTACTACGACAGCACCCTGGCCGTCACGTACTGGCAGTCGACGATCGACGACGCCCTGATGTACTGACCGAACGCTCCATGACGAGGAACGGCCCCGGTCGACGCACGCCGCGTCGCCCGGGGCCGTGCCCGTGCGGGGATACAGCCGCTCAGCGCACCATCCGCGCGGCCTCGACGGCCCAGTAGGTGAGGATGTTCTGCGCGCCGGCCCGCTTGATGCCGGTCAGCGTCTCCAGGATGGCCCGCTCCCGGTCGATCCAGCCCTTCTCCGCCGCGGCCTCGACCATCGAGTACTCCCCGGAGATCTGGTACGCGGCGACCGGCACGTCCACGGCGTCCGCGACCTTCGCGACGATGTCGAGGTAGGGGCCGGCCGGCTTCACCATCACCATGTCGGCGCCCTCCTCCAGGTCGAGGGCCAACTCCCGCAGCGACTCCCGGACGTTGGCGGGGTCCTGCTGGTACGTCTTGCGGTCCCCCTGCAGCGAGGAGGCGACGGCCTCACGGAAGGGCCCGTAGAACGCGGACGCGTACTTGGCGGTGTAGGCGAGGATCGCCACGTCCTCCCGCCCGATCTGGTCGAGCGCGTCCCGGACGACACCGATCTGGCCGTCCATCATGCCGCTGGGCCCGACCACGTGCGCACCGGCGTCCGCCTGCACCTGCGCCATCTCGGCGTACCGCTCCAGCGTGGCGTCGTTGTCGACGCGGCCCTCGGCGTCCAGCACACCGCAGTGCCCGTGGTCCGTGGTCTCGTCGAGGCACAGGTCCGACATCACCAGCAGTTCGTCGCCTACCTCGGCCCGTACGTCGCGGAGCGCGACCTGGAGGATCCCGTCCGGGTCCGTACCCGGCGTGCCCAGGGGATCCTTCTTGGCGTCCTCCGGCACCCCGAACAGCATGATCCCGGAGACCCCGGCCTCGACGGCCTCCGCGGCGGCCTTCTTCAGGCTGTCGCGCGTGTGCTGCACGACCCCCGGCATCGCGGCGATCGGCACCGGCTCGGCGACCCCTTCCCGGACGAACGCGGGGAGGATGAAGTCCGCCGGGTGCAGCCGCGTCTCGGCGACCATCCGGCGCATCACGGGGGAGGTGCGCAGCCGCCGCGGCCGCGTACCGGGAAAGGATCCGTACGTCGACATGCCTCTACGCTACGCCCGCCCCGGCACCCCCTTTACCGACGTACCGTCGGCGGCGCCGCTCCCCCGCACCGTAACGATCCGCTCCCCCGCGCGGTGACGATCGCGTCATTCGTCTCACCAGGCGTGTCCACGCGTGCGTAACCTGCGAGGAGGGCAGTGCGCGCCGGTACTCAGGTCAAAGGGGGATGACGTTGGGTCGTACGGGGGAGCGTGACCTCGCGTGTGAGAACACGGCGGAGGCCGCGGACGAGCGACGCCGTCTGTCCACCCTCGACCTCGTCGGCCTGGCCGCC